>JAGOUB010000100.1 GCA_018061525.1 Candidatus Peribacteraceae bacterium | reverse complement strand
GAAGCAGCAGAAGGCCATCGTGCAGGAGCACGACAGGCGCGGCTTCGACGGGCGCTTCGGCGCCGGGCTGCCGCGCGTGAACGACGGCTCGCTGCTCTTCCTCCAGCACATGGTCGACAAGTTCGAGCCCGTGCGCCCGGCGGAGCACAAGCACGGCTCGCGCCTCGCCATCGTCTTCAGCGGTTCGCCGCTGTTCACCGGCGGCGCGGGCTCGGGCGAGAGCGACATCCGCAAGTGGATCATCGAGAACGACTGGCTCGAAGCGATCATCGCCCTGCCGGAGCAGATGTTCTACAACACTGGCATCGGCACCTACGTCTGGATCGTCACCAACCGCAAGGAGGGGCGGCGCAAAGGCAGGATTCAGCTCCTCGACGCGCGCGCCGTGTGGACCGCGGGCGGCAGTGAGGACAACAAGCGCAGCCTCGGCGACAAACGCCGGCACATCACCGCCAGCCAGATCGTCGAGATCGTCAGGCTCTACGGCCGGCAGACCGATGGCGAGACCTCCAGGACCTTCGACAACGCCGACTTCGGCTACACTCGCGTGACCGTCGAGCGGCCCCTGCGCCTGCGTTATCAGATGACCCTGGACGACAAGGCCCGCTTCCTCGACGCCTGCCCGCAGCTGCTCGACGACGTGCAGGCCATCGACAAGGCGCTGGGCCGCGAGCCGCAGCGCGACTGGAATGCGCTGTGGAGCCGCATCGAGGACCTGCTGCACGCGCGCAAGTCGCGCTGGAAGGCGACCGAGCAGAAGCTCTTCCGCAGCGTCTTCACGCAGAAGGACGCCGAGGCCGAGCCGGTTGCCAAGGGCGGACGCGACGATGGCCATGAGCCGGACGCCGACCTGCGCGATTTCGAGAACGTGCCGCTCAAGGACGACATCAACACCTACTTCGAACGCGAGGTGCGCCCGCACGTGCCCGACGCCTGGATGGACCGAGTGAAGGACAAGATCGGCTACGAGATCAACTTCAACCGCCATTTCTACAAGTACACGCCGCCGCGACCGCTGGAGGTGATCGACGCGGAGCTGAAGCAGGCGGAGGAAGAGATCATGCGGTTGCTGCGGGAGGTGACGGAGTGAATGCCGTCTCCTGGGGTGCTTCGTTTCCCGCTGAGTGGCCCCGCACGCGGATCAAGCACGTTGGTCGCTTCGCGGGAGGGGGAACGCCCGACAAGGGGAACACAGCGTTTTGGAATGGCGACATCCCATGGGTGTCACCAAAGGACATGAAGAGCGCAACAATCGACGACACGGAAGACCACATCACCAGGGAAGGGCTACAGAGCAGCGCCACCAAGCTTGTTGCGCCTGGTGCCGTCCTACTCGTGATGCGATCGGGCATCCTGCGTCACACGATTCCAGTTGCAATCAATCGAGTGCCAGTCGCCCTGAATCAAGACATGCGCGCAATAACCCCTCTTCCGTGGGTCGAGGCGCGCTTTCTAGCGCGGCTTCTGGAAGGCCATCAGCAGCAGCTACTGACCGCGTGGAGCAAGGTCGGCAGTACCGTCGAGAGCCTTGAATCCGATCTCGTTGGCGAAACCGAGATCGCAATACCACCACTTCCGCTGCAACGCATCATAGCCGACCACCTCGACCGCGAGACAGCGCGGCTGGATGCGCTGGTGGCGGCGAAGGTGCGGGTGCTCGGGCTGTTGGCCGAGAAGCGCCGGGCGCTCATCACCCGCGCCGTCACCCGCGGCCTCGACCCCCGCGCCTCCCTCCGCGAATCCGGCATCCCCTGGCTCGGCGAGATTCCGGCGCATTGGGAGACTGAACGCACGAGGTGGTTGTTCAAGGAACGTGATCAGCGTTCAACCACGGGCGAAGAAGAACTTCTGTCAGTGTCGCACATCACTGGCGTCACTCGGCGTTCCGAGAAGGACGTCAACATGTTCGAGGCGGAGACGACCGAGGGATACAAAATCTGCCTCACGGGCGATCTCGTGATCAACACACTGTGGGCATGGATGGGCGCTATGGGCGTGGCGCCGGTCGATGGAATCGCGAGCCCGGCTTACAACGTGTATGAGCCTGGCAATCGAGTCGAACCGAGTTACATCGACGCATTGGTGCGGCTACCCGTCTTTGCTCAGGAGGTCACTCGATATTCCAAGGGCGTGTGGTCATCCCGGCTGCGCCTCTATCCCGAGGGTTTCTTCGAGGCTTTTCTGCCAGTACCGTCGCTCAGCGAGCAGCGCGCAATTGTCGCCAATATAGCGAAAGAGACCGCCAAGCTGGACGAGCTGCGTGCCGCGACCGAGCGCACTATTGCTCTGCTCAAGGAGCGCCGGGCCGCGTTGATCTCGGCGGCGGTGACAGGCAGAATGCAGGGCTTGTCGTGAAAGCATGGAGCACAACATGAACTTCCGTGAATCGCTTCCCGAGGGCTGTCCGCCCGCCGAGTCGGAGCAGATTTCGTCGGCGAGAGATGTCTTCCGCGTGATCCGCTCCAACCAGCCGACGTGGGACGATTTCCGTTCTCAGCGTGACCAGAGACCGGAGGCGACTTTCAACGTGTCCGAATGCCAGGCCCGGGGCCTCTCCGTGTTCGCCGACCGGTCGGGCTGTGACAAGGTGCGCAAACTGCCGCGCTTCCGCGGCACCTGGGTGTGTCGAGTCGGCCTCGACCGCGGTGCTGGGCAGATTTTGCACACGGGGCCCCAGTCTCACCATACATGGTGGCCATCTGCCGACTTCGACATCCTCGCCCGATGCTGCGTGGAGGGCCTATGAAGACGATTCGCCACACCGCCACGCTGTATTACTACGACGGCCCACAGGTGTTCGAGGCACGCGATGCCATTGGGGGCCATTACATCGCCGTTATGGTAGACCCGGAAGACGGGCGAGACCGCTACCTCGTGGCGGGCGTCGAGCCCGAGCGGCTACGGCAATTTCGGCTCGCCACTCTGGACCTCCGCGACCTGTTTCTCGCAAGGACAGAGGATGCTTGGTACCTGGTGACGCCAAGCGGCGGCCTCGACGATACCCTGCTGCTCGTCCCTCAGGCTTCGCCCCTTGCCGATTTCGACGCTCTGCCCGAGCCCGGTTTCTTGCTCCACGATCAACCGGCGACAGCCGGGATCCTCAGCGAAGCGAGGGCACGGCATAACCTCGTGCTCGACATCGCAGTGGATCCGCCGGAAGCTGCCCGGGGACACCGCATTCATGCCGGAACGCTTGCTGGTCTCCTCACGCACGTGCAGACGATGGTGAAGCACGCCTATCGAGCAGCCCTCCGGGAGTTGGCGCCTGCCAGTCGGCGCAACGTGGAGCAGACGGACGCGCATCTCTTGGATGTGGTTGTGGCCGCAGCGCCTGGATCGTTCCGCGTCGTGTTGGAGGCTTCGCGGGTGCCGGACCTCTTCGGCCAGAGCGAGTTGTCCCGCGCAATGTACCAGGTTGACCGCCTCTTCGCGGCCGTGGCCGATCCCCACCAGACACTCGAAACGGTCAAGGCCCATCGCGGCCACCTTGCGGGCGCCTATCTTCGACTTCTGCAGTTCCTGGTCCAGAACAGGACGGGGTTCCGCTACTCCTGGGCAGAGCCGGAGTTCAGTGAACCTCGGGCGCACGCGGTCGCTGAGGCGCAAGTGGGGCCTCTGGTCGACCTCCTCTCCGGTGTATCCAATCTGGGTTCGGAAGCCGTGGTGCTCGTCGGAGTATTGAGAAAAGCGGACGTGGACAGCGGCTCTTGGCGCGTCGCGACGGATGAAGGCGACGTCTCCGGAAAGACTCGGGAAGGAGGTCCCAGCCTCGC
>JAGOUB010000013.1 GCA_018061525.1 Candidatus Peribacteraceae bacterium | reverse complement strand
AACGGTTCTTCTAGCTCTTCGGTCTCCAGCAGCAGTAGCAGCGTCGGTTCCTCATCGTCGGTGCCCGCGCCGTTCTTCTCCTGGTGGTCCTTGCCGTTGCTCGGCTTGGGCTGCATCGGTGCCTGGCGATTCCTGCGCGACCCCGCCTGAGCGCGATGCGGGTTTCTGCCCGTCGATCGGCCGCTTTTTTCCTCCAGGCTCTGTTGCTTTGCGCCTACCTGGCGCTCGCGCTGCTGCCGCCGTATCTGCTGAGCCGTCCGTCGCAGAGCGCACTTGGGTTGAGCGGCGCCGATTGGTACGCACTGCCGTCGTGGATCCACGTTTGCATTTCGCTGGCGATCGTCTGGCTCATCGGCCGCCGGCACTTCCGTGATCTGCCCGCCACGTTCCCCGGCATTCTCCAGCTGGCGTACGCCCTCCTTCTATACGGACTCGCGGTCGAGGTGCTCTATGTCGCCTTTCATCTGCCTGCCGCCGCGGTGTCGGCGGTAGCCGCCTTCAGCCGGGCCAATCCGCTCTGGGGCGCGGCGCTCGTCTCAAGTCTGCTGCGCCTGGCGCTGTTCCTGCCAGCCTTGGCTGCGGGTACGTTCTTCTTGCGTTGGAAGACACTACGGAGCCTTTGGCCGGCGGCTCTGGCGGGTATCGTCCTTCTCTTTGCCTACTCACTGGTCCAGCTCGGACAGTTCTATTACATCCGCTTCTTGGGCGAGCCGATCGTCGTCCTCACGCAAAGTCTGCTGGAATTGATCCCCAACGGCCGGCCGGTCCTGAGTGAAGGACTGGAGCTCCAGTACGGCGCGTTTCGCGTCATCATCGGTCCGCCGTGCCTGGGCCTGGATGCCATCGCATTCTTCTCGGCGCTCTATTGGGTGATGTGCCTGGCCGTAGCGCGCACGCGCCGCCTAAGCGTAACGAAGGCCGTGTCGGTCTGGCTCGCGAGCGCGGTGATCGTCTACTTCCTCAACGTGGTGCGCGTGGCGGCCATCATGGTGGTGGGCGCCAACACCTCGCGCGAGGCGACGGATATCTTCCACCAAGGCATCGGCGCTCTGATCGTCTTCGGACTCTTCCTTGTGGTTCTGCGCTGGGTGCTGCCGTGGATGGCCAGGCCGAAGCCGGCTCCTAAGCCCGTTCCTCGTCGCGCGGCCGCGAAAGCACCAGCCAAGAAAAAGGCAGTACAGAAGGCTGTCATCAAGAAGGCAACCAAGAGGAAGGCCTGAAACAGCATCTTCGTTAGCGTATACTCCGGTCCCATGCTCAGCCGCGCCCGCCGGCTCTCCCAGGATGCCTTCATCCGTGATAACGGCGTGTTCTTCGTTGGGTCGATAGGCGTGGCCCTACTGAACTACCTCTACTATCCGGTCCTTGGCCGGCTGCTGCCGGTGGCCGACTTCGGCGACATGCAGGCGCTCCTGGCGATCTTCGGTCAGGCCATGGTCATCAACATCGTCTTCGGGACGGTGCTGCTGAACATCGAGGCCAACCGCGGTTCCGGCGACCCCGCTGCTCGCGATCTGTCGACGCTCTTCTTCTGGCTGTCGACGCTGGTCACCGTCGGCGCGCTCCTGGCTACGCCCGTTCTCAGTCGCCTCTTTCAATTGCGATCGCCCGCGGAGCTCGTGTTCATGGCTGCGGCCTTTCCGGTGGCCACGCTGGCCGCGGCCGCCAACTCCCGGCTGCAGGCCGCCAAGCGCTTCGGTGCCGTGTCGCTCTCCAGCGCCATCGCCGCCGGTGGCAAGTTGGTGGCCGGCGCGGTGCTCGTCTGGTGGGGATTTGGCGCGATCGGCGCCGCGGCCGCCTTTCTGCTGGCCAACGCGCTTGCCTGTGCCTACGCCGTGCTCCGGACCGGACCGGCCCGGACATTCGATGCCTTCCGCTTGCCCCGCCTGACGCCAGCTGTGCGTAGCGAGTTACGTTACGGATTCCTCATCCTCTGCGGCGTCGGGATGGTGCTTACCCTCTCCAGCGGCGACGTGGCCGTGGTGAAGGCGTTGTTTGCTCCGGACATCGCCGGCTACTACGGCGGCGTGAGCGCTATCGGTCGCGTCGTCTTCTTCGCCACCGCTTCAATCTCGGCCGTGCTGCTGCCGCACGTACGCCTGGAACAGCCAGCCGCCGAGCGTCGAGCCTTGCTCTGGAAGTCGGTCGCGCTCACCGCGGCCGTGGGTACTGCCGTCTGCCTGCCGCTTATGGCCGCGCCGGCTTGGTCGGTGTCGCTCCTGCTCGGGGGGCGCTATCTGCCACTTGCCTCGTTGCTGCCCTGGATGGCGCTGCAATCACTACTACTCGCCGTCGCCAACGTCTTCGTGATGTTCGCCATTGCCACCCGCCAGGCGTCGGTGGCGGCCGTGAGCGTCTCTGGGTTGGTCGCCACGGGCGCGCTGCTGGCCGTCTTGCATGCCTCGCCGGCCCAAGTCGTTTGGGTGTTCTTGGGCGCCACAGCCGCCGTGCTCGCTGTCCTGGGGATCGGTTGCGGGGGTGTTTTCCGCTATGGTAGGGCCCGATGACGACGCCTCCTTCTTCCCCGGCGCCCGGATCCGTCCGCCCACTGGTGAGCGTGGTGGTACCGGTCTGCAACGAGGAGGCCTTACTGCCGCGCCTGTTCGAGGCGATCGCGTCCGCCTTCGAGGGGAGCGGTTGCGATTGGGAGGCGATCGTCGTGGATGACGGCAGTACCGACGCTTCGGCGACAGTGATCGAAGAGTTGGTCCGGAAGGATCCCCGTGTGCGCTGCCTCTCGCTTTCGCGCAATTTCGGCAAGGAGATCGCACTCACGGCCGGCATCCGCGAGGCCACGGGCGACGCCGTTATCTGCCTGGACGCCGACCTGCAGCACCCACCGCGCCTCATTCCCGCCTTCATCGCCAAGTGGCGCGCAGGCGCTGAGGTGGTGGTGGGCGTGCGCAACGCCAGCAAGAGCGATTCGTTCCTGAAGCGTCTGGGCTCAGTCGCCTTCTACCGGGTCATGGGAGCCATCTCCGAGACGGAGATATTGATCAATGCGACCGATTTCCGCCTGCTCGATCGCGCCGTGGTCGACGAGCTGAACCGTTTCACCGAGCGTAATCGGATCACACGCGGCCTTATCGACTGGCTGGGCTTTCGGCGCGAGCTTGTCCCCTTCGACGCCGACGAACGCGCCGGCGGCGAGGCGGCCTACGGCCTGCGCAAATTGGTGGGGGCCGCCATCTCTGGCCTCGTCGCCAACAGCCTTTTCCCGCTCCGGCTCGCGGCCTATCTGGGCGTGCTCATCGTTTGCTGCTCGAGCTTGCTCGGCATCGTGATGTTGCTGGACCGGTACGCCGATTGGGGCCTGCACTTCAGCGGCCCGGCCATCCTGGCCGACATCATCTTGTTCCTGATCGGCATCGTGCTCGTGTGCTTGGGGCTGCTGGCTTTCTACATCGCGCATATCCACCGCGAGACGCAAAACCGGCCGCTGTACGTCGTCCGTCGCAAGCGTCCCGCCGATCGCCATGCTTCGCGCTGACGGCACCGCCCCCCGGCGGATCGTCTGGATGAGCTGGAAGGACGCCTCGCATCCCCGAGCCGGCGGAGCGGAGGCCGTGACGGCGTCGTTGGCCGCGCGTTTGGCGGCGGACGGCTGTGAGGTGACATTGCTCACGAGCCGGTTCCCCGGCGCGGCCGCGGAGGAAGTGCGTGACGGTTACCGTATCGTCCGCCTGGGCAATCGCTTCACCGTGTATTGGCGCGCCTGGCTGCACTATCGAACATTCCTGTGCGGACAAACCGACCTGGTGATCGACGAGGTGAACACCATCCCCTTCCTCGCCCGTTTCTACGCCGGCTGCGAGAGCATCGTCTTCGTGCACCAGCTGGCACGCGAGGTATGGTTCCGCGAGCTCCCGTTCCCGCTCGGCCTCATCGGCTGGTGCCTGGAACCATTCTACCTCCGCCTCCTCAGTGCGAGCCGCGCCGTCACCGTTTCGAAGAGTACGGCGACCGACCTGGCTGCCTGTGGCTTCGCGTCGGAGCGCGTGGCGATCATCCGTCAGGGCTGCGCGACGGCCCCCGTCGCCGAGCTGACGACGAAGGTCGAGCCCCCCATGCTCCTCTGCTTCGGCGCGATGCGGCCGATGAAGCGCACACTCGACGCACTCGAGGCCTTCGAGCTGCTGAAGCGAGAGATGCCGCACCTGCGCCTCGTCTTGGCCGGTGATGCATCGGGATCGTACGGGCGGCGGGTTGTGGAGAGGGCACGGGCGAGCGCTTACGCCGATTTGATCTCGCTGCCGGGGCGCGTCAGCGATGCGGAAAGAGCCGAGCTGATGCGCGACGCGCGTCTACTCCTCGTCGCTTCGGTGCGCGAAGGCTGGGGGCTCGTCGTTACCGAAGCGAATGCGCAGGGCACGCCGGCGGTCGTCTACGATGTTCCAGGCCTGCGTGATAGCGTCCGGCAGGGGGAGACGGGTATCGTCTGCGCGCGAAATTCCCCGGCCGGACTGGCGGAAGCTTCGCTCGCCCTCCTGCACGATCCTACGAGATACGAGGCCCTGCGCCGGAACGCCTGGGCCTGGAGCAACGATCTGACACCGAGGAACAGGTACGACGACTTTCTCCGGGCCATCTCCCGATAATGCCTCAGCCGCTCGTCTCCGTGATCGTGCCGACAAAGAACTCCGACGCCTTTCTGGAGGCGTGCCTGCGGAGCGTGCGTGCGCAGACCTACCCGCAAGTGGAGCTGATCGTCGTGGACAACCATTCGACCGACCGTACCCGTGCGATCGCCGAGCGCTTCGCCGACAGAGTCTTCGAGCAGGGTGACGAGCGCAGCAGCCAGCGCAACTACGGCGTTCAAAAGGCTGGCGGCACGTACGTGTTGTTCGTCGATTCGGACATGGAGCTCTCGCCGGAGGTGGTCGCCCAGTGTGTGGCGGCCCAGACCGACAAAGTTGGCGGCGTGATCATCCCCGAGGAATCGTTCGGCGAGGGGTTCTGGTCGCGTTGCAAAATGCTCGAGAAGACCTACTACCGGAATGTCGATTGGATGGAGGCGGCCCGCTTCTTCCGCGTGGCCGACGTGCTGGCCGCGGGCGGTTACGACGAGCTGCGCACCGGCGGCGAGGATTGGGACCTGTCCGGACGCATGGAGTTGTACGGCCCGCTCGCGCGCATCCCGGCGCTCATTCACCATAATGAGGGCCGTGGCCGCTTCTGGACGATGGTCCGGAAGAAGTTCTACTACGGCGAACATTCCCGACTGTTCCAGGCAGCGCATCCTGAGACGCCGCAAGAGCGCAAACAGCGTAATCCCTTCGAGCGCTATTACCTCTTCTTCTCCGATTTTTCGAAGATTTGCCGCCAACCGCTGACGTGGCTCGGAATGATCGTCCTTAAGACCTGTGAATTCGGCGCGGCGATGTTGGGCATCCTCAAGGGTAAGTTATGAGCAGTGGCGTCTCCGTCATTTTGGTGAATTGGAACGGGAAGAAGTGGCTTGAACGCTGCCTCGATTCGCTGCTGGGGCAGTCCGAGCCGCCGCTGGAGATCGTTCTCGTGGACAACGCTTCGAGTGACGGCAGCCGCGAATGGGTGCAGGCGTTTTATCCCGACGTGCGCTTGGTTGAGCAGGCGGAGAACGTCGGCTTTGCCCGGGCGGTCAACGCTGGCATCGCCGTGGCGCGCGGTCGGGAGATCCTGCTCTTCAACAACGACGCCTGGGTGCATGCCGATTTCCTCGCCGGCATCACGGCCTTCAAGCGCGAAAGCGGGCTTGATGTCGTCGCGCCGTACGAATGGGACTACGAGGGCCGGCCGCAGCCGCGCTACACCAGCCGCATCGACCTCCTCGGCCACCCGATGATCCGCCGCAGGGAGAGCGGGGCGATTTTTTACCTGCCGGGATCGTGCCTGCTCTTCGAGAAAGCGCTTTACCAAGAGACCGGGGGCCTCGATGGCGACTTCTTCATGTACTGCGAGGAAGTCGACTGGTTCTGGCGCCTGAATCTCTACGGCAAGACGTTCGGCTTCTTTGACGGGTCACCGCTCTGCCACTACGGGGCCGGCAGCAGTGCCGCTCGCCTCAATCCCAAGATCTTCCGCTGGCGCAATCACAACACGCTCCAGATGTTGCTCAAGAATTACCGCGCCTCCACGCTCGGCTGGGTATTGCCGTTGAGCGCCCTGCAGAATTTGGCTGAGATTCTTTTCTTCCTGCTCATCTTCCGGCCGGATATCGCCCTCACCTACCCCCAGGGCTGGTGGCTTGCCGCCAAAGGGCTGCCGGCCACGCTCCGCAAGCGCGGTCCGATCGCACGCCGCCGCATCATCGGTGACCTGGAGCTGATGCGGCGCATGTACTGGGGGCCTGCCAAGCTCTCGCATCTGCGGCGCTTCGTTGCCGAGCGCGCGCGAGCCTAGGCGCCCTCTGCCATTTTCCGTACGATCATCGCGATCTGTTTTCTATGCCGCACGACGAACCAGCCCTGCCGCCGTTGCCCGCCGATCCGCGCGCGCTCTACCTCGACCTGCTCAAGCGGTCGCTCATCAACTGGGTCTACGGCCGTGAAGAGGGGCGTTTTGGCCGGCGCTCGTTCGGCGAGATCGTGCTGAGTATCCTGCGCGGCAACCGCGGCTGGAGCATGCGCCTTAGCGAGTTTGACCCGGTGGCGCGCAAGGCAGGTCTCGACTGGCCGGCCTTTGCGCACAGCATGGTCGGCTGGGAGCGCCTGAGCCACCTGCAGCGCTGCGCCGAGACAGTCCTGGCCGAGAAGGTGCCGGGTGATTTCTTGGAAGCCGGCGTCTGGCGTGGTGGAGCGGCCATTTTGCTTCGCGGCGTCCTGAAAGCGAACGCCGTGGTCGAGCGCACCGTTTGGGTCGCTGATTCGTTCCAGGGCCTGCCGGCCTCGGGCGCGTCGCAGGATAAGGGCCTCTTCCTTCATCGATGTGAGGATTTGGCCGTCTCGCGCGCCGATGTGGAAGAGAATTTCCGGCGCTACGGCCTGCTCGACTCGCAGGTGCGCTTTGCCGAGGGCTGGTTCGCCGACTCGTTGCCCGCGCTTCCCGTCGGGCCGCTGGCGATCTTGCGCGTGGACGCCGATCTCTATTCGTCCACGACCGACGTGCTGGTAAATCTCTATGACCGCGTGTCGCCCGACGGCTTCGTGATCATCGACGACTATCACCGGATGCAATCCTGCAAACAGGCCGTGGATGATTTCCGCGCCGCACGCGGCATCACCGAACCGCTTCAGGACATCGATGACGACGCGGTCTGCTGGCGGAAGGCCCGCTGACGGTCGGCGTGGTACCCTCGGGCCGTGCGGATCCTCTTCTCACCGGCGCACTACATCTACGCCGATTTTCGATCCGAAGTGGGTACTACCTTCGATATCGTCGACCGTTTGTGCAAGCACTTCCCCGATTCCACAGTCATTGCGGGGCAGAGTCCGCTTGTGGGACAGAAGCCCTACGAGATCATCGAGGTGCAGACCAAGAAGGAACTCGACGTGTCGTTCTTCAACGCTGCCGCTTTCGCCATTGCTTACATGCGGGCGGAGTGGCGGGCGCTCCGCGCTGGCGAATACGGCCTGCTCTACCACGTACGGCCATTTACCCCCGGCGCGACGTTCAACCTGCTCCCCCTCCTGCCGCGCCACCGCTCACTACCCTTCATCGTCGGCCCCTTCGCACTCCCCTATTCCAGGCTCGACCCGGACGGCAAGAACCTCGTCGTGAAGGCCGCCGCCGTAACATTGTCTTACCTGATTTCGCCGCTGCTGAAAGCGCTCTCATTTGCCACGCTCCGGCGAGCCGACGTCGTACTTGTGGAAGGCCGGGCCACCAAAGAATATCTGTCGAAGCACATCGACGAACGCAAGATCCATGTCATCCCGCCCGCCAAGGACGGACGGCTGTTTTCGCCCCGGCCAGGCGGGCCAGATGGCGATCAACTGCGCATTCTCTGCGTGGGGTCGCTCATCCGCCGTAAAGGGATCGATCTGACGATTCGGGCTCTCGCCGCCGTTGCGCCGCGCTTCCCGACGATCAGCCTGGCGATCCTCGGCGCCGGCGAAGAACGCGGCCGGCTCGAGGCGTTGGCGGCTGAACTCGGTGTCTTGGACCGCATCGAATTCCTGGGGCTTGTCGATTACGCCCTGATGCCGGAACGGTATCGCTCATCGGATCTTGTCGTGCACATGGCCCGCGAGGAGATGTACGCCAATGTCTTTGTGGAAGCAATGGCCAGCGGCTTGCCCATTCTTAGTTCCGATACGATCGGCGGGCGTTCGGTGGTAGCTGAAGATTTCATCGTGGCGCAAGAAGATTGGCCTGGCTTGGCCGAGAAAATCGTCGCCCTCGCATCGAATCGGAGCGCCATGGCCGCAGCCGGCGCCCGGAACCGGCGCTTCTTCGAGGAGACACACGATTGGGAGACCGCGGTCTTCCCGCGGATCCTAACGATAGTCCGATCCGTTGCAATGGAGAGGAAAACGGACGATGTATCCTGACGTCATGCAGCGCGAGTACTACCTCCGAAACGGCACCTACGCGGACTACCTCGAGCGCCAAGGCACGGCCGTGTTCCAAAAATACGCCGAGCGCCTGGTGCGGCATTCATCGCCCGGTTCGGCCGTGCTCGACGTCGGCTGCGGCACGGGCCTCGCACTGCAAGTTGGGAGCACCCTCGCTCCCGATCGTCACTGGCGTGGCGCGGAGATCTCGCTCCCATCCGTGGCTGCCTGCCAGACGAAGGGCCTTCCTTGCGATGCGTACGACGGCGTGGCGCTTCCGTACGACGCCGATCGCTTCGCCGTCGTGGGCTCGTACAACGTGCTGGAGCACACCGACGATCCGGAGGCGTTCCTCGATGAGCAGCTGCGCGTGCTCCGACCCGGCGGTTTCCTCATCGCCGTCTGCCCCAACTTCCTATCGGTGACCAATAGCTACCACCATCGCACGCGCGGTCTCGGTCGCAAGCTGCGTAACCTCGCGATCATCGCCCGTAAGGTGTTCTCCCCGCGGCACCGCTTCGAGAGGATGGAGACGGTGGAGCGGCCGCACTTTCAGCCGGATGACGATGCCTGCGTCGTGACCAATCCGCTCGATATCCGGAAGTGGGCGCGGGCTCGCGGGCTCAAGGCGCGTTATTGGTCGGCACAATCGGTCTACCGCGACTCGATGGTGAACTATTTGGACCGGTTCCCGTTCAAGCCCTTCCTGGGAAGTTCATTTTTCGTCTTCCAGAAGCCCACAGCGGCTTGAGCGACGCCATCGGATCTTCTTTCCTCGCTCCTTGGACGACACGTACCATTGTGTCTATCCGTAGATTGGGGGCATTTTGCCATCGGCACCGCTACCTCTTGCTGCTTCTGATCACGGCAGTCGTCACGCACCTGCCGTGGTTCCAGCTGGGCAATACACTCACGCACACTGACTGGATTGTCTGGCCGGATGAGACGGCCAGGAGTTTGGTCTTTACTTGGACTGCTTGGGTGCCATTCATGAATTTCGGCGAGTCGAACATCCAAATGAGCTTCGCGCTCATTGCCACCCTGTGGTCGGCCATTATCGGTGCCGGCTTAAACTTCGATACCGCGGTGAAGTTGACATTCTTCATCCCCATCGCCGTCTTCGGCTTTGTCTCGCCGTACCTTTTCTTCCGAAAGCTGGCGCCGGGCGACGGAGTCGCCTTCTTGGTCGCCATCTTCTACGGGGCCACGACGCCTTTCTTGGTGCGCCAGACCGCACATCTTCCTATCGCCTTCGTCTATTCAGTCGCCCCGCTCTTGCTCTTGCTCCTGGAGAACGCGCTCCGCCGCCGCAGCTTCGGCGCCTGGCTGGCCTTCGCCGCCGCTTACATCGTGGGCGTCTGCTATGAGCTGCGGATCATGTTCATCATGACGTTCGTGCTGGCAGCGTACGCCGCCTACTTCCATGGAAAATCCCTCTATAAGCAGCGTCGATCCCTCGCCGTCGGTATCGCCCTCATCATCGCCCTGAGTCTTTTTTTCCTCTTGCCCGTCGCGTTCGGCGGCTTCTCGGCGGAGATCTCGCATTTCGCCAAGCGCGGCTTGTTCGGTGAGCAGTTTTTGAATCTGGCGCACGCCTTCGCTCTCTCCGAGCCGTTCTGGACCGGTGGCTTGCCCGACCGGGATTTCGTCGTGCAGCCGATCCACTGGTATTTGTGGCTGATCCCTTTGGTCTGCTTCTCCGCACTCCTGCTCCCCAAGCGGACCGCGAACAAGCACGGCCTCTTTTTCGCGGCTGTCGCCCTGGTTGGCATCCTGCTTACCAAGCAGTCGTCAGTGCCGTTCCCGAGCTTTTTCGCTTGGCTCTACGAAAACTTTCCGGGATTCTCGCTTTTCCGCGACGGGTCCAAGTTCTTCATTCTCATCGCACTGGGCTACGCCGGCCTGCTTCACTCCCTCTTCACATCGCTCGCGCAGGGGCGTGCCACTGTCCGCAAACGCGTTGTCTTCGGCGCGACGGCGATGGTGGTGCTCGCGGTCGCCGGCATGAACGTCTTGCCGCTGGTGACCGGCGAGATCGGCACACTCTTCGTGCCGCGGCGCATGCCGACCGACTATCGCGTGATGCGGGAGGCTATCGGCGGCCAGGAGGAATACTTCCGCACGGCTTGGGTGCCGCGCAGTTCGCCGTGGGCCTTCTTCAGCGCCAACCATCCAAAATTTGACGTGGCCGAAGCGCCCTGGACGGGTTGGCGGCTGTTTTCCGGGAGCGATCCCACCTTGTCGCCCGAGCGGATCATGGCCCCCTTGGAGCGTTCTTACTCTGACGCGCTGCTGGATGCCTCGGCGGTGAAGTACGTGGTAGTGCCCTTGCGCGACGCCGCGAACGACAATGATTTCTTCCGCGATTACGGCGGCCACTCCGACACCGCCATCCGCGATTGGTACGTCTCGCGGCTCCAGGCGCTGCCCTACCTTCGTTCGGCAGATCTTGGTACCAAGGAGGTGGCGGTTTTCGAGAATGATAAGGCGCGCTCGTACGTGGCGGCGCTCGATTCGGTCCTGGCATTCGCCTCGTCCGAGAACCTAGAGCAGAAGTACGCTTTCACCACGAAAGCCCTGGGTGCCGGCTTCGACTTCCTGATCGCCGACGACGCCAAGGACGTACCTGCGCCGGTCGTAGACATGCTCTTTGAGAACGTTTCGGATCGCGATCTCTCGTTGCGCGGCTACGAGGCCGGCGGCGAGACGGGCGAACTGTCGACGACGCTCTATGAGAAGCATGGAGAGCGGTTCTTCTCCTACCAACTCGGCGGCGGCGCGTTGCGGGTGTATGCCGGCCGGCCCGGCCAGTTGCGCCAGGCTGCAGTGCCGCTCGCATCGGCCGCTCCGCGCGTCGTCTTCGAGACCGCCGCCGGGGACGGCGACTATGTCGCTTCGCTCGGCACGCGCATCATCCCGCTCGTGCCCGCCGCGACGCCGCTCGAGCTCGGCAGCGCCGCCTTGCCGCTCAAGATCGAGCGCGTCTCGCCGGTGAACGTCATCCCCAATCCCGGTTTCGAGTCGGGGCTGTGGTCGAAGTCCGTCGGCGACTGCAACGCCTACGACGACCAGCCGGTGCTGAGGATGGCCCTTTCGGACCGGGTCAGCGCCGGCGAGCGTGCGCTGGAATTATCCGCCACCAGGCATATCGCTTGCACCGGCACGACGATGCCCGTGGCCGCCGGCCGCCGCTACCGCCTGGAGTTCGATTACCAGAGCGATAACGCGCCTCAGGCTGGCTACTACCTGGAGTTCCCCGGCAGCTCTGCCGCCCCCCTGCAGGGCCGCCTGCCCGTGAACGGCACCGAATGGCGGCGCTTCTCGCGCGCGGTGGATGTGCCCGCCGACGCCTCCACCGCCCTGATCACGGTGTATTCCTATGCCGACGACGGCGGCAAGAAGGAGGTCGTCACGCGCTATGATTCGTTCTCGCTCCGCGAGCTGACACCCGTGGCGTCGGTGCCGGCGACGACAACCGACGACAGCTTCGTCCCGCTCCCCTTCTCTGCCTTCGCGACCGCCGGCTCCGGCGTCGTCTTCACTTTCGGCGATCCGGCCGAGCCGTCCGGCAACCTCATCCCGAATCCAAGCTTCGAAGACGGACTTTGGGCCGAGACCGTCGGCGACTGCAATCGCTACGATTCGCATGGCGATGTCGACATGCTCCGCGCAGAGGGCGGCTCGCACGGCCGGTATGTGCTCGAGCTTGGCGCGACCAAGCACATCGCTTGCACCGGCCCGACGCTGCTGCCCGTGCGGGAGAATTCTCGCTACTTGTTTTCCTTCGCATACCAGAGCCCCAACGGCCTGGCCGCCGGCTACAACCTCGGATTCAACGATCCGGATGCCACCGTCATTCAGGAGCGCCTGCCCATCGGCGACTCCAACTGGCATCTGCTCAACCGGCAGATCCTCGTCCCGGCTGGCGCCACCTCCGTCTCGCTCACGGTTTACTCGTACGACGAGGGCGGCGGACGGCGCATCGTGACGCGCTACGATAACTTTTCCTTATCTCTCCTGCCCGACCTGTTCGATCGTTACTACCTCGTCTCTCGGTCGGCGGAGCCGGCTCGATTGCCGAGCGAGGTGAACTTCGAGACTCTCGATCCCGCACGGACGTTGGTGCGCGTTCGCGGTGCCGGCGCGCCGTTCTATCTATCGCTCGCCGAGGCCTACCATGACGGATGGCAGCTCCGGTTCGCCACGGCCGACGGTCCGTTCTCGTGGCTGCCTTGGGCAAAGCGCGAGCGAATCGGCGACGAACGCCACTTCGCGCTCGACGGCTTCCTGAACGGTTGGTACGTGGATCCGGCCGCCGTTTGCGCTGATGAGCGCTGTGCCGCCAACCCCGATGGCACCTATGACCTGACATTCGTGGCTGAGTTCGCGCCGCAGCGCTGGTTCATCCTGGGATTGGCGATCTCTACCACCGTGTTCATCGGTTCTTCAGTCTGGGTGGCGGGCGCGTTCGTGCGCCGCCGCCTTAAAAAGAAAAAACGCTCTTCCTCCTCTGGCCATGCTTAACTCCCGTGACTACATCTTCACGTTCCGGGATGCGGTCGCTCTCATGCGCCGTTGTTGGGCAGCGGTACGGAGCGCTTCCCTTCGTGATGCGCTCGGCGTGATCGGATTGCTCGCGGCCGGACTCGCTCTGCAGATCGTATTCCGTCTGCCTGCCGACGCGATCGGCCTCTGGCTGCTCGCAGCCGCTATGCTCTACTGGCGGCTCGACGGGCGATACGCCATCGGCGTCGCGCTGGTCTGCCTGGCTGCGTTCCCGATCCTCTCGGCGCTGGAGAGTCGTAAGCTGTCGTTCAACCTGGTGAGCGCCGAGCAGGCGTCGATCTGGGCTTTTTTCCTGCTGACAATCGGCCTGGCAGCCTTGGCCGTGGGCCGGGCACCTAAGCCTAAACGAACGAAACGTTCTCCTTCTCGTTCCAAGCGATGACACGCGCCTCGACCTGGCTTTTCGCCGCCGTGGCGCTCGGCGTAGTGGCGCCGCTGCTGGCCCCCGGGTTTGTCTTCTTGCCCGACATGGTCTGGTCTCCGCGCCCGGACTGGGCCGACTTCCTCCATGGCGGGGTGTCGATCTATTTTCCCGTCGACGCCGCCTTGGCGTTACTCGGCCACATCTTCCCGTCGGAATGGGTACAGAAGCTCCTGTTATTCGGAGTGCTGCTGCTGCCCGGCGTCGCGATGGAGCGACTCGCGCGGCCCTACGTCGGGCGGGCGTACGCCTTCGCAGCGGGCCTGCTCTACCAGTGCAATCCATATGTCTTCGAGCGCTTCGCAGCCGGCCAGTGGCGGGTGCTGCTGGGGTACGGCCTGTTCCCCCTCGTCATCTCGTTCTGCCTGCCACTGCTTCGGCAGTTCGACCGTCGCCGCGCGCTGATGTGCCTGGCACTTCTCGCCGCATACCCGCTCCTCAGCTTGCACTGGGCCGCCATCACGGCTGTCTTCCTGCTCGCGCTCGCCGCCGCAGCGCTGTCCGGTCTCGTCCCATCGCCGTCGTCGCGCCGTCTCGCGGCTGTCTGCATCGCTCTCGTCGGTATCCTGGCGCTCGCCCCGCTCGCCCTGTCGCTCTTCCAAGAAGGGGCGCTACTGGCGCGGATCGGTCCGCAGGATTTCGCCGCCTTCGATACCCGCTCGGATCCGCGCTTCGGCGTATGGTTCAACGTTCTCTCGCTCTACGGAATGTGGCGCGCCGATGACCTGCTGCCGAAGCATCTCCTGCCGTGGTGGTGGTTGGTGACGCCGCTTTTGCTCGCGCTTTCGGCCTGGGGAGCGGCCATGCTCGTCCGGCGCCGCGACGCTTTGGGCACCGTCACGGTCATCGCGTTCTTTCCCGTGCTCGTTCTTGCCGTCGGCTACGCCAGCCC
>JAGOUB010000099.1 GCA_018061525.1 Candidatus Peribacteraceae bacterium | reverse complement strand
AGGTGCTCTACGAGCTGACATCCCACCTCTTGCTCAGCCGCTACCGCGATGCCAACGGTGAGCCCCAGCTCCATCTCTTCGGCCAACTCAAGCGCATTACCCGCCAGTGGCTCGATGGCTATCTCCAGTGCAAGGGCGGTGTCTACCCGGCACAACTCAAGTACAAGACCCTGGCGGATATGGCCTGTGAGCGGATCAACGCCGGCATCACCCGCGCCTTTATCGGCCAGCGCCCCGTCAAGGCCCTGCTCGACCCCTACAACCCCGTCGGCTCCACCCTTCATGTCAACTTCACGACCTCCAAGACCGACCGCTGGGAGACGGCCGCCGATCGCTGTCACCTCAACTGGGTCATCCTGGATAGCGACTGGGAGGCGGAGTTCTGCCGCGTGGCGGAGGCCCATCCCCAGGTGCGCGGCTACGTGAAAAACCACAATCTGGGCTTCGAGGTGCCTTACCGGTACGGTTCCGAGATGCGCCGCTACCTGCCCGACTTCATCGTTCTGTTGGATGATGGCCATGGCGACGATGACCCTCTGCACCTCATTGTCGAGATCAAGGGCTACCGGGGCGAGGATGCCAAGGACAAGAAGGCCACGATGGACACCTACTGGGTTCCCGGCGTGAACAACCTTGGCACCCACGGCCGCTGGGCCTTCGCCGAATTTGGCGATATCTACCAGATCGAATCCGCCTTCAAGGCCAAGGTCGCATGTGAATTCAACAAGATGATCGGTGCCGTCGTCTCGGAACCAACGGCCGTGGAGGCCTAGCCTTCTCGTTCCCATGCTCCCCGTGGGCATGCGCACGCGACGTTGGAATCTCCTGGGAAACAGAGCAAATAGCGAGGAACTGATGACCAAAGAAATCACGATCAGTCTTGAAGAAGGCGTCATCGAGACCGCGCTGAGGCGTGCGCGGGCTGAGCACACCACGCTGGATGACCTGGTCCGTGGTTGGCTCGCGGACTATGCCAAACGACAGCAACAGGCTGATGAGGCAATGGCAGTCATCGAGGCGCTGCGAGAAAGGATCGACACCGGAGGTCTAAAATTCACACGGGACCAGATGAATGAGCGGTAATTTTCTCGACTCCAATGTCTTTCTTTAGGTCTTTGATCGACAGGACACGGCTTCCTGATTGTGGCCGCTGCCTTGGAGGCCGGTTGCACGCGACTGCTGAGTGAAGATCTGCAACACGGCCAAAGGGTCGAGACCCTGACCGTAGAAAATCCCTTCCTCTAAGGTACAACGATGCCCCGAAAGCAAAATGGCCCTGCGGTCACGGTCGCCACCCTGACCCACGGCGACGCCACCCGCAAGAACATTCCGACGGCCGAATACCAGCCGGTGATGCAGAAGGCCGAGCAGGACCCGGTGCCGGTGACCTATGGCCGCGGTGCTGGGGGGCTAGATGAGGAAAAGGGGCAGCGCAACCGGGATCTTGATCCCCAACTCGTCTGGCGCGGCAAGGACCAGCAGGACTGGAGCGATCTCGTCGTCCATGCCCCGCCCCTCTACATCCAGGAGAAGGTCCACCCCAAGGTCCTGATCGACGACCTGCTGCGCCAATCCAAGAATCTCTCGCTATGTGAGAGAGGGGCCGGGGGTGAGGGTGAGCAGATCGACATGTTCGCGGATTTCAATGGCATCCCCAAGGACGCGGACAGGACCGAGTTCTACCGCCACGACCAGAACTGGTCCAACCGCATGATCCTTGGCGACTCGCTCCAGGTCATGGCCAGCCTGGCCGAGCGCGAGGGTCTGCGCGGCAAGGTGCAGTGCATCTACCTCGATCCGCCTTACGGCATCAAATTCAACAGCAACTTCCAGTGGTCCACCACGAGCCGCGACGTGAAGGACGGCAACGCCGGCCACATCACCCGCGAGCCCGAGCAGGTCAAAGCCTTCCGCGACACCTGGCGCGACGGCATCCACAGCTACCTCACCTACCTGCGCGATCTCCTCACCGATTCCGGGTCGATCTTCGTCCAGATCGGCGATGAAAATGTCCACCGGGTCCGAGCGGTGATGGATGAAGTTTTCGGAGACGAGAATTTCGTTGGCGAGATTGTCTTCAAGAAGACAGGTGGGCAGCGTACGAATCTCGTTGCCGGCGTTTGTGACTACATCATCTGGTTTGCTCGCTCAAAGCCAGGCATCAAATTCCGTGCATTGCTGACGTCTAAGCTTGGAGCGAGTGAAGATGAGGCATTCCAAGGGTACGACCGAGTTGACTACGGGGACGGAACCGAGGGTCGGGTCACGGACGAACGATATAGGGGCGCAAAGGAAGGCACGCCGTTCCAGGCCACGAGCTTAACTTCACAGAACCCCGGATCACGTTTTCCGGTCACCTTTCGCGGTGCAATATGGAATCCGTCTGGGACTCAGTGGTGGAAGACAGATCCTGAACGCTTTCGACGACTCATCTCGGCCGGACGAATCGTGCCGAGCGGAGCAACCCTCCGCTACAAGCGGTTCTTGGCTGACTATTCGGCTTATGCGCAGACACTCCTCTGGGATGACACTGCAGGTGGTGTCGGAGGAGACAAGCTCTATGTCGTCCAGACTGGCACGCGAATCATTGAACGTTGCATCCTGATGGCCACCGACCCCGGTGACCTCGTGCTCGACCCGACGTGCGGTTCCGGCACCACCGCTACCGTCGCCGAGCAATGGGGCCGCCGCTGGATCACTATCGACACCTCGCGCGTAGCACTGGCGCTGGCCCGGGCCCGCATCATGGGCGCGCGTTATCCCTTTTACCTGCTGACCGATTCCCGCGACGGCCAGGTCAAGGAAGCCGAAGTCACCCGCACCACGCCGAGTTCGCAGCCCGTGCACGGCAACATCCGTCACGGCTTCGTTTACGAGCGTGTGCCGCACATCACGCTCAAGTCCATCGCCAACAATGCCGAAATCGACGTCATCTGGGACCATTGGCAGGAGACGCTGGAACCCTTGCGCGAGCGTTTGAACGCGGCGATGAAGCAGGCGCGGCGGGAATGGGAGATCCCGCGCGCGGCCGAAGACCCTTGGCCGACCGAGCCCCGGCGGCACTTCGATGCAGTTAGGGCCGAGCAAGCCAAGGGCGCGAACGCCCGACCGAGCAAGATCGACGACGGCCTGCTCGCGCTCAACAAGGCCATCAAGCGGGATTACACCCTGGAGACCCTGCCGGACCGCCCCGTCGATCCCTGGCCCGAATCGGTCGCCAAGCTGCACAGCGACTGGTGGCAGGCCCGCATCGCTCGCCAGCGGGAGATCGACGCCTCCATCGCCGCCAAGGCCGATTTCGAGTACCTCTACGACAAGCCCTATAGCGACAGGAAGACGGTCCGGGTCGCTGGCCCCTTCACCGTGGAGAGCCTGTCCCCCCACCGGGTGCTGGGCGTTGACGAGAACGATGAACTGATCGACCCGACGGATCGCATTGCCCATCCCGATGCCGGCTACGGGGAGAAGCAGACCTTCCCCCAAATGATCCTGGAGAACCTGAAGGTGGCCGGGGTACAGCAGGCCCACAAGGAGGGTCGGATCAGCTTCACCTCCCTGCTACCCTGGCCCGGCGATCTGGTCTGCGCCGCAGGGCGCTATCGCGAAGGCAATCCGGAAACCGGGACCGAAAAGCGGGCCGCCATCTTTATCGGCCCCGAATTCGGTACCGTCAGCCGTCCGGATCTGGTCAGCGCCGCCCGCGAGGCCGGTGATGCCGATTTCGATGTCCTGATCGCCTGCGCCTTCAACTACGAGGCCCATGCCACCGACTTCAATAAGCTTGGCCGCATCCCGGTGCTCAAGGCGCGGATGAACGCCG
>JAGOUB010000098.1 GCA_018061525.1 Candidatus Peribacteraceae bacterium | reverse complement strand
TCTCCCCTCCCTCCCACCCCCTTCCTCCTCAGTCTTATGCACATCATCCAGGAAGAAATCGGTTTGCCCGTTTTCTCGGCCGCCGCGGGTGCTAAAGGTGATGCCACTCACAAGGTATTCTCCATTTCGCCCCTCCCGCCGGGATACGGCATGACGCTGGGCAACTCGCTCCGTCGCGCTCTCCTGTCGAGCCTGCCGGGCGCCGCCGTCACGTCCATCCGCGTGCGCGGTATTCAGCATGAGTACTCGGCCATCAAGGGCGTGAAGGAGTCCGTCATGGACATCATGCTCAACCTCAAGAAGCTGAAGCTGAAGAAGCACAGCAAGGAGATCCAGACCATCAGCCTGTCCGTAAAGGGCCCGGCGGTGGTGACGGCCAAGGACCTGGAGCTGCCGAGCGACATCGAGCTCATGAACCCCGACCTCGTCCTGATGACGATCGAGAAGGGCGGCGCCCTGGAGGCCGAGATGACCGTCGAGAAGGGCGTGGGCTACGAGACCGCCGTCGAGCGCAACCGCAAGCAGCACGAGTCGGGCCTCATCCACATCGATTCCATCTTCAGCCCGGTCGAGAAGGTCCACTACGAGATCCAGCCCGCCCGCGTGGGTCAGCGCACCAACCTCGAGAAGCTCGTGGTTGAGGTCCAGACCAACGGCTCGCTGACGGCCGAAGAGGCCATGCAGTTCGCCAGCCAGCTCCTGCAGAGCTACTTCAGCTACTTCGGCAGCGACAAGAAGGCCGTCGAGCCCGAGTTCATGGCCGACTTCTCGCGCACGGCCGCTCCCCAGGCTGAGGAGGTCGCCCCCGGCGGCTCCCCGACCAAAGAGAGCTACACCCCCATCGAGATCCTCAACCTCTCGCCGCGCACCCTCAACGCCCTCATCAACGCCGGCGTCGGCTCGATCGAGCAGCTCACGAAGTGCACGGAATCCATCCTCTCGAACTTCCGCGGCTTCGGTGCCAAGGCGCTCGACGAGGTGAAGGCCACTCTGGCCACCCGCGGCCTCGCTCTTGGCAGCGAGAGCAGCGAGGAATGAGCTTGCCAATCAGTGTTTTCCCCCGTATCTTCCCGTCCCCATGCAGCACCGTAAGAATCGCCTCCGGCTCAGTGGAAAGCCCCAGCACCGTCGCATGACGGAGCGCAACCTCGTCACGTCTTTGCTGCTGTACGAGAACATCCGCACGACCAAGAAGCGCGCCAAGGTGATCCAGCCCATCGTGGAACAGATCATCACGCTCTCCAAGACCAAGGAGACCCGCCTCGCCATTCGCTCAATCCAGGCTTTCGTGACGCATGAGAACGCCTGCCGCAAGGTGATGGAAGTCCTCAAGGCCCGCTACAGCAAGCGCGGCTCGGGCTACACTCGCATCGTCCCCGTCGGCGCCCGCATCGGCGACGGCGCTGCCCTGGTCGACCTGTCGCTTCTCGACGGTGAGGCCGTTCCTGCCGCCACTCCCGCTAAGTGACCATGAAGACCTCTACGATCCCCGTTCCGCAGAACTCCGCCTGGCGCATCATCGATGCCAAGGACCAGAACCTCGGCCGCCTGGCCGTGAAGGTCGCCTGTTCGTTGCTCGGCAAGGACAAGCCCACCTTCTCGCCCCACCAGATCTGTGGCGACCACGTCATCGTCTTGAACGCTGGTAAGCTCCTGCTCCCGCCGAAGAAGTCCCTGCGCAAGGTCTACCACCGCCACACCGGCCACCCGGGCGGTCTCAAGACCACCTCCCTTGAGGACATGATCGAGAAGGACCCCGAGCAGGTGATCCACCGCGCCGTGAAGGGCATGATGCCCCTCAACCGCATGCGCACCACCCTGCTCAAGCGTCTCCACGTCTTCACCGAGAGCGAGCACCCGTACGCCGCTCAGAAGCCCACTCCCCTCTCCCTGTAATCATTATGGCCGCACGTTCCTATATCAACGCCACGGGCAAGCGGAAGACCGCTATCGCCAGCATCCGCCTGTTCCAGGACGGTGAGGGCACGTTCACGGTCAACGGCGAGCCGATGAAGCAGTACTTCGTGGGCGTGCAGCCGGAGAACGCGCTGGCCCCGCTCGTGCTGGCCGGCCTGGAGAAAGCCATCGACCTCGAGATCCGCGTGATCGGCGGCGGCAAGATGTCCCAGAGCGACGCTGTTCGCCACGGCATCTCCCGCGCCCTGCTCTTGCTGAACCCCGAACTGCGCAGCGAACTCAAGCGCGCCGGATTCATCCGCCGCGACAGCCGCACCAAGGAGCGCAAGAAGCCCGGTCTGCACGGTGCTCGCCGCGCGCCGCAGTTCAGCAAGCGCTGATCAGCGACGGAACCAGCCCGGAAGACTGCCACGCCACGACGGCGGCATCAGGTTTGTCGCGCCCGCAACGGGACCGCGATTGATGAAGTCGGTACCGACCTTGAAGAGGGCGGCCCATTTGCTGGCTTCCCAGGCGGCTTTACCGACCGTGCGCGACCAACGGGCGGCACGCTTCAAGCCGAGCCACTCCATGGGTTTACTGAGCAGATACGCCGAACCGCCAATGAGGGCGCCGAAGACCGGCAGGCGCAGGGCCGGCGGAATGTAGTTGTTGTAGGCGTCGACGGCGTTCTGGGCGGTGGAAGCCGTCCACTGGGCAGCCTGCGTGCCATTCAGGCCGGGGATGGCGCCAGCGACGGTACTGACGCCTTCAGAGGCGCGCTGGACGCCGCGCTCCATATACATGGTGACCTGGTCGAAAGGATCGCCCGTGCCGAGGGCCCCCAGGCGGAAGGAATCACGGGCGGCCACGAGCTCGGCGCGGGTGCTGCCCTGCAGGACGCGCAGCGCGTCGAAGAGGCGCGGCTGGCTGCCCGAGCGGGCGGCTTCATAGAACGAAGCAACCTCTGGCAAGGCAGCATGCGGCCCCACGCTATTGGCGATGGCCGTCAGTTGGAGTCGCGTGGCCTCCGGGAGGTTGGCGTTGGAGCCGAGGAGTTCGAGAGTGGGGACGGGCATGGGAGAGAGTGATCAGACAATATCGTAGCTGCCGACGCCATCTAGGCGGCGAGGCATGCGGTCCGGGCGAAGAGGGGTGCGGGGATCAGCCGTTTCGCTACCGTCCAGGACACCAGAGCGGAAAACGCCGGCGTCGACGCCGGGGAAGTTCGTCTTGGTCGCGCGGTCGGCGGCGAGGTGAGCCTGGCCGTAGGTCATATTCAGGCTGAGGAAGTGCACCAGATAGTAGTCGTACGGCGTATCCCAGTTGCGGCCGCGGGGAGCGCTCGCATCGACGTCGCGGGGCTCGGTCGAGCGGATGGGATTCGGGAGTTCCGGCTTACTCTGGATGAAGACGCTGATGCGCCCCTCCTCGCCCGGCGCGCGGAACATCGCGGCCATCTCGCCGCTGCGGAAACCGCCGCTATTGCAGCAGTTCATGCGCAGCGTGAAGCGGCACTGGTTGTACTTGGGTTGGCGGAAGAGCGCCATCAGCTCGCGCGGCTCGAGGGTGATACGACCACCGTCGGGGAGGTCGAAGCCGACGCGGTTCTCGCTGCCGTGGACCGAGAAGTAGAGGTAATGGTTCTTGATGCCTTGCGCGAGCGCGCCGTCGAAGCGGGCCTCTAGGCGGGCGAGCAGGTCGCCCGTGGCGGCGAAGGTATCATTGCCGGCACCCACGACGTTATAGGCGCCGCCGTTGGCCTGGCCGAGGAACGAACCGAAGTGGCGGGCGTGGTTCTCCTCGGTCGGATCGGTAGCATCGAAGACGCTGGTGTAGAGGATCGGCTCGTTACGAGGCAGGTCGAAAGCGGCGACACGGGCGTCATCGCGGCTCTCACTGGCGCGACGGGACTGGGCGGCGCGGAGGATCGCCT
>JAGOUB010000097.1 GCA_018061525.1 Candidatus Peribacteraceae bacterium | reverse complement strand
CCCGAACTGTTTAAGGGCGGCCTGGTGATCCGGCGTGCCGTAGCCCTTGTGGTCCGCGAAGCCGTAGCCGGGGTAGGTGAGAGCCTGGTCGGAGATCCATTCGTCGCGGGCTACCTTGGCTACGATCGAGGCGGCGGCGATGGCGGGCTCGCTCTGGTCACCGCGCACCACGCTGATGTGCGGCAGGTCGAACCAGAACTTGTCTTTGCCGTCGACGAGCAGGGCGGTGAGTTCCAGCTGTGCGCGTAGGGCGGCGACCGCTTCTTGCATGGCCTTCTCGGTGGCGCCCAGGATGCCGAGCGCGTCCACCTCCGCGGCCGTCGACCAGCCCAAGGCGAACGGGCAGTGGGCGCGGATCCAGCCGGCGGCGGCTTCACGCTCGTCGGGCGAGAGAGCTTTGCTGTCGGCCAGGCGGACGCCCTTAGTGCCTTTTGGCTCCCACCAGGGCGGATCGCCGGCGCGTTTGCGCATCTCCAACTCGTCGGGCAGCACGCAGGCGCCCGCCACCACCGGCCCGGCGATGCAGCCGCGGCCCACTTCGTCCACGCCGGCCAGGACGGCGCCGGTCGTCATGTCTCGAGCTCCTTCAGCATCTCGCGTGCGATCTCGCGTTCGTTCCACGGCACCTGGCCCTGGGCCGTCCACATGGTGGTATCGCTGCCCTTGCCGGCCAGCAACACGATGTCGCCAGGCGCCGCCAGGGTGAGCGCCTGAGCGATGGCCTCGCCGCGGTCGCTGATGCGGTGAGCCTCCACTTTCTGCTTGTCCACGGCGGCGAAAACTTCGTCGATGATGGCCTTGGGGTCCTCACCGTACGGGTCCTCATTGGTGACGATGACGACGTCGGCCAGCTCGCTGGCGATGCGGCCGATCTCGGGGCGCTTCTCCTTCATGCGGTCGCCGCAGCTGCCCATCACCACGATCAGGCGCTTGCCGGCAGGTAGGCGGGCGCGCAGCGACGAGAGGGCGGTGCGGTACGAGGCGGGCGTGACGGTGAAGTCGACGAAGACGGAGAAGGCCTGTCCTTCGTCGATCTGTTCCAGGCGGCCCTGCACGCCGCCGAAGCTGCCGAGCGCGCGGATGGCGGTCTGCGGATCCAGGCCCAGGCCGATCGCGCAGCCGACGGCCGTGAGGGCGTTCTTCACGTTAAAGTCGCCGGCTACGGGCAGATGCAGCGGTGCACGCCAGCCGGTCGAGCTGACGACGGTGGCCTCCGAGCCGCCGATCGTGGCGGTCAGTCCTTCCACCCACAAATCCTCGCCGCCCGAGGGCGTCGCCGGCTTATCGAGTCCGAAGGTGACGGTGCGGGCGGTGGGGATGGTGCGATAGATGGCCCAGGTCTGGTCCTCGCGGTTGAGCACCTTCACGCCGCCTGCGGTGAGCATGCGGAAGAGCTTCGACTTGGCTTCGGTGTAGGCGGCCATCGTACCGTGGTAGTCGAGGTGCTCAGGCGAGAGATTGGTGATGGCGCCCACGGTCGGCCAGGTGCAGAGCGTGCGGCCCTGCGTGAGGCCGTGCGACGAGTACTCCAGCACGGCGTGCGTGCAGCCTTCGTCCACCAGGCGCTTGAGGAAGCGCTGGATCAGCACCGGCGAGGGCGATGTCTTCTGGGTGGGGTTGGGCTCGGTCTTGCCCTTCACCGAAAATGAAGCGGTGGAGAGCGAACCGGCGGGCACGTCCAATTGGTTGAGGATGTGCGTCACCATCCCGACGGTCGTTGTCTTGCCGTCGGTGCCGGTAATGCCCACGATCGTGAGCTTGCGGGCAGGCAGGCCGGCGCGGACGGCAGCCACGATCGCCCTGCCCCGGTGCCAAAGCAGCCGGAGGGGGTGCTGGTCGCCGATGGCCGACTGGAGGGTCACGCGCCCAGGATAGCACGCGCCGCGGCGACATCGCGGCCGATCTGCTCCACCAGTGCGTCCTTTGACGGGAAATTCTGCACCGGGCGCAGGTACGCCAAGTCGCTCACCGCCACGCTGGCCGTCGTCTCCGGCGGGACATCGTCGAGCAGGTGCACTTCGCACGAGCGCGAGTCGTGGAAGACCGGACGGGGGCCCAGGTGCATCACCGCGGGCAGGGGATTGCCGTCGCCGTCCAGGCGGGCGCGGCAGGCGTAGACGCCATCCTCCAACTCGGTCGGGACGCTACCCAGGTCCAGATTGAGCGTGGGCGTGCCGATGCGGCGGCCGCGGCCGGCGCCCGTCACCACCGTCGCGGCGAAGTCGGAAAAGGGGGTCATGCTCACTTCTTCAGCTTGCGGGCTTGGTCGGCCAGGCTGGTGGAGATCAATTTGATCTGTTCGCCCTGCGGCGCGAGCGTGGGCGAGAACTCCTCGGCGGCGGCACCTAGGTTCCAGGCGTCCTTGCACTTGGCAATGACGTCGTCGTACTTGCCGCTGGCGGCAGTGCGGTAGGCCTGCACGATCAGCTCAAGGCCTTCGGTGATCTTCACGGCGCCCTTCACAATCGGCTCATCGGGCGTGGAGAGCAGCGCGCCGCGGGCGGCGATAGTAGCGCGGGTGGCGGCGTACGACGCCTGGGCGGCGTCGGCCTTCTCGAGATAGTTGATGACCTTGCCGCCGTCGGCGTCGGCGCTGGCGAGTAGGTCCTTGGTGCGCTTGCCGTCCTTGTAGAGGTAGTAGCGGTGCATCAGCAGCGCCATGCTGCCTCGATCCAGATCCATGTTGGGGTTCAAGTTGCCCTTGGCCGTCACCTGCGTCATCGAGGCGCTGAGCGCGTAGCGCATGTAAGGATAGAACCAGTCGTTCTTGTCGCTCGTGTCCTGGGCGAGGCCGGCCGTGATCTCGGCAAAGGCGCCCAGCGGATCGGCACCCTGGCCCAGCTCGAACATCTTCAGGAACTCGGCGCGCGTGACGGCGCGGGAGCCTTCGAAGTTCGTCTTCTTGGGCGGTCCGTCGATGATCTTGAGCTGCACACGGGCGTACTCCACAAAGGGCAGGTACCACGAGCCGTCGGGGATGTCGTCGTAGGCGGAGGTCACCCGATCGTCGAGCTCGGGTACATCTTCGCGGCCCGAGACGATCACCTTCACGGCGGCGGCGCGGTTCACGATCTCATCGGGTTTGAAGGTGCCGTCGGCGTAGCCTTCGAGGATGCCTTTGGAGCGCAGATACTCCACGGCGGCGTAGGCGGGATGGTCGCCGGGCACGTCGGAGAACGAGGCCGCGGAGGCCAGGGTGGGACACAGGGCGGCAACCGCGAAAATAAGAAGGTTGGCGGGACGGCGGAGGGTGGAGAACATCGGCGGACAGGGTAACCGGAAGGCCGTCCTTTTCCAATGGTTTCCGGCCGAAATCCTGCTGAAAAAGCACCCCCTCAGGAGTGCTCTTTCTTGGCTCTATGGAGCGGATTTTACTTGGAGATCGGCTTGCGCATGAAGGCCGGCACTTCGAGCTCCTCCATGTTCACCTGCGGAGCGGTGGATTGGAGCATGCCGTCGTTGGGCTGGTGGTGCGAGTTCTGGTCGCGGCCGCCGTGGTCCTGCTGGCCGCCGCGGGCGATCGGGGCGGCGGTCTTGAGCGTGCGCTGGAGCGGCGAGACCATCGACATCGGGGCGTTGAGCGGCTGGTTGTCGAAGCCCGTGGCGATGACGGTGCACTTCACCTGGCCGGTGTAGTTCTCGTCGATAACGGCGCCGAAGATGATGTTGGCCTCGGGCGCGGCGGTCTCGGTAATGACGCGGGCGGCCTCGTCGACTTCGAACATCGAGAGGTCCGTGCCGCCGGTGATGTTGAAGAGGATGCCCTGGGCGCCGCTGATGGAGAGCTCCAAGAGGGGAGAGTCGATGGCGGTGTGGGCGGCCTCGGCGGCGCGGCTGTCGCCGGTGCCGTAGCCGATGCCCATCAGGGC
>JAGOUB010000012.1 GCA_018061525.1 Candidatus Peribacteraceae bacterium | reverse complement strand
TCGAACCAGAGATGGGGGGTGATTTTCTGCATGGGCGCATCATACCACCGCCTTCCTCTCCACCTTCTATGGAGGCAACGCTGACCGTGTGAAAATACTATCCCCGAAAGATACAGCCAGCGCCTTGAAGAACGGTGAATCGTGATTTTAGCGACCACCGCAATTCCAACTGCAAAAACGTCCATGATACGATTCTTGTTAATGCGACGACGGATGGCCGCCGGCTGGTTTACATGCCTCACCCTGCTCGTCTGGGCCGGCGTGGCACATGCGGCGGTCCCAAGCGCTGGCGGGAGCGCTACAGTGGTGAACCCCGTGGGAGAGGGAGCGGTCAGTATCACGGAAGATGCTGTGCAACCCGAACAAGCGAATATCCGCCTGATTGTGCCGACGCTCACCGACACGGACGGCGGAACGCCAAGTAAAATCCGCATCCTGTCCGTGGACGGCGGCACACTGTGGGATAGCGGCGGCGGAACGATCACACTCGGCAGCGCCGGCACCAAGCTCACCCTGACGGCCGGCAAGCTCGACCTGCGCTTCCGCCCCGATTCCAATCGCGAAACGAATGCTACGTTCTCCTATGTGGTGGTGGACGTGCAGGACGAAACGTTGAATTCGGCCGCCTCGACCGCGACCATCTCCATCACGGCCGTCAACGACACGCCCCTCCTACAAACCGTCAGCGGTGATACCGGCTACGGCCTGGCCGCCACGTATTACATCAACGCCTGGGATCTGACGGGGAGTACTTATCTCCGCATCGACCCGACGGTCAACTTTGGCAATGACTTCGGCGTACCAGGTCTGAATGACGAAAACTTCAGCGTGCGCTGGACCGGCCAAGTAAAGGCACCAGTTTCGGGCAGTTTCACCTTCAGCACATTGAGTGACGACGGCGTGCGGTTGTGGGTGAACGATGCGCTCATCATCAACAACTGGACGCTGCATGGAAGCACCGTCGATACCTCCTCCCCCGTGACTCTGACGGGCAGCCAGCTCTACGACATCCGTATGGAATTCTACGAGCGCGGCGGCGGCGAAGTGGCAGAGCTGCGCTGGGCCTACCCCGGGCAAGCCACGCAGATCATTCCTCAGGCCTATCTCTTTCCAGCCACCACGCGTCCGACACTGAATTACGTGAGCGGAACGGCATCGGCAGTGATCGACGACGGCCTGACCATCACCGACGTGGATGACACCACCCTTGCTGGCGCAACTGTCTCAATTTCGGCGGGGTACAACGCAGGTGAAGACTCACTGCTCTTTACCAATCAAAACGGCATTTCCGGAGCGTACGCAGCGGGCACCTTGGAGCTGACCGGGACGGCCACCGTCAGCCAGTATCAGGCTGCGCTGCGCACGGTGCGGTATGCCAATTCCAACGCCAACCCCGACACGACCACACGCACGCTCACCTTTACCGTGGACGACGGCCAGGACGGCAGCAACTCGACGTTCCGCAATATCGACTTCACAGCCGTGAACACGCCGCCAGTGATCACAGAAGGAACGGGTACGGGCGTCACGATGGACGAGGACGGCAGTCCGACAGCCTTCGCACTCACGCTCCACGCCACGGATATCGACTTCCAGGTGTTGAGCTGGAGCGTCTCGAGCCAAGCTGCGCATGGCACTGCCTCGGCCAGCGGCGATGGTGAGAGTAAGGCCATCACTTACATTCCCACCGCCGACTACCACGGTTCCGACAGTTTTATCGTGCAGGTTTCCGACGGTTCGGGCGGCACCGACACCATCACCGTCACGGTCACCATTCGCGACCGAACCCCGCCCGTCATCACCCCAGTGTCGGCGGTTGCCTCCACCTCCACCTCCGTCACCATTACCTGGACTACGGATGAGAACGCATCCACTCGTGTGAACTTTGGGCCCACTTCGGCATACGGCACGTTTACTACCGAAACCGACACCTCGCCGCGCGTCAGCTCTCATACGAAGACAATCACCGGCTTACTACCCTGCACCACCTACCACTACACCCGCATCTCCGCTGATGCAGCCGCCAATAGCACCACCCAAGCTGGCGGGACCTTCACCACTCCCGGCTGCGCGGGAGAGGCGGCCGTAATGGCCGGAACGGGCACCGACGTCATTCCTAACTCCACCGGTTCAGCGGCCGACATCACCCTCTCGGGCGCCACGCTGCAGGTGCCGCCGGGCTACGTCAGCGGCAACCCAACCTGCGCCTCGGGCGCGGTTTTCCAGTTGAAGTCCCTGGAGACGGCGGCGGTGAAAGAAGCCCTGGGAGCGCCCACCGGCAGGGATGACATCGTGGATGCGATGAATCTCTCGGCCTACTGCCCCGATGCCACGCCCGTAACAGAGTTTGACGAGCCGCTGACTGTGATCTTCGCCTATACCGATGGCGACATTGAGAACTTGGATGAAGAGTCGCTCTCGGCTTACCGCTTCGGCTCTGGATCGACCGCCTGGGAAGAGTTGTCCTGCGCCAAGCTGCCGGCCTCCAATCGCCTCACCTGCACCACCACTCGATTCTCGTCCTTCGCGCTCTTCGGCTCGCCGATCGTCTCCGCCGGAGCGGCACAGGTAGTCCGGGCGGGCGGCTGCCGCGGAAGCAATTGCGCCGCTCCACCGACAGTCGACGTGGCAGCTCGCCGGACCGTCACCGGCGACGCCAGCCATGGCGCCGCTCCGACCGCATGCTTGGCCGCCTCCCTGCCGCACCTCGACGGCAAGCTGCAGCTGCCGGTGACCGACCTGACCGTGACCTACGATGACGTGCCCACCGACGCCTGGTTCGCCTGCGCGGTCCGCGAGATGATCGACCGCAGCATCTTCTCTGGCTACAAGGACACGCGCGGTTCCCCCACAGGACGGTACGGCCCGGAGGATCCGATCACGTTCGGCCAACTCGCAAAGGTCGCGCTGCTACTGCGGGGCGATAAAGAGGATGAAACAAGCGGCCCGCGCTGGGCGGACGGATATCTTGCAGGGGCAAAGGCTGCCGGCCTGTCGGTGTTTGCTGGTCGCGTCGACGCCGCCGCCCACGCGCCGCGCGGCATGGTGGTCCGCACGGTACTCGAAGCGCTCAACCTGCCACTGACCGGCGGCGACCTGCCCTATTCCGACGTGGACCCTGACTCACCCGATGCAGCCGCGATCGCTACGGCCACGGCCCTCGGGATCGTGAGCGGTGATGACGGGAAAGACACGTTCCGGCCGGATGCGCCGATCAACCGCGCCGAAGTAGCGAAGATCATCGCGCTGGCCTTGGCCGAACCGCGCTGAAGACCGGCCGCCGCTGCCGCGCCCTTTCCAAGGACTCGGCCAATCAGGCAGTGTGACAGCACCAAGCCACTATGCCCGCCGCCCCGGACCTCCCCCCGACCGACCTCGAACGCGCCGCCTCGCGGCCGCTCAGCGAGATCGCCGGGCTCAAGGCCGATGAGGCGCTGGCCGCGTTCGGTTCGTCGCGCGCCGGCTTAGACGCGGCCGAAGCCGAGCGCCGCGCCGGGATCTTTGGGCCCAATGCGCTCACGCAGAAGCGACAGAAGGGGCTCCTGAAGGAGCTCGCCGCAAACCTGAAGGATCCGTTGATCCTCATCCTGCTCTTTGCAACCGGCCTCTCGTACGCGGCCGGCCAGGTAGCCGACGGCTCGATCGTGCTCGCCATCGTGTTGATGAGCGTGGCGCTGAACATCTATCAAGAGGGACGGGCCGGCGCCGCGGTGGAAAAACTGAAGGCGCGCGTGGCCACCACCGCCGAGCTGATCCGCAGCGGCCAACCGGGCAAGGAATTACCGATCGGCGGGATCGTGCCAGGCGACATCATCTTTTTGAACGCCGGCGACCTGGTGCCGGCCGACCTGCGCATCCTCTCGGCCAAGGATTTCTTCGTGAACCAATCGTCGCTCACGGGCGAGTCATACCCGCAAGAGAAGACGGGCGAGGCCCTCAATGAGGGGAGCGAGGCGGCGGCACTGCGGAACATCGCCTTCTTCGGGACCAACGTGACGAGCGGCTCGGCCACGGCGATGGCGGTGCGCACGGGCGCAAGCACGGAATTCGGCAAGATCGCCAAGACACTCTCGGAAGCTGAGGACGAGAACGCCTTCGCCAAGGGCGTGCGAGCCTTTAGCGGGCTCATCCTGCGTACCACGGTAATCTTCGTGCTCTTCATCTTCGTCTTCAACGCGTTCTTCAAACAAGACCTCCTCCAGTCGTTCCTGTTCGCGGTGGCGGTAGCCGTCGGCCTCACGCCCGAGCTGCTGCCGGCGATCATGTCGCTCACGATGGCGTCGGGCTCCATCAAGATGGCGCGCAAGGGCGTGATCGTGAAGAAGCTCTCGTCGATCCCCTCCTTTGGGAGCATGGACGTGCTCTGTACCGACAAGACCGGCACGCTCACTGAAGACCGCATCGCGTTGGTGCGCTACGAGAATGCGGCCGGGCAGGTGTCGGACGACGTGTTGCTCTACGCCTCGCTCAACAGCACGTTCCAGACCGGCATCCAAAACCCCCTCGACGACGCGGTGGTCGCCTTCGGCAAGGCGAACCTCGGCGGCTGGAAGAAGGTGGATGAGATCCCGTTCGATTTCTTCCGGAAGAAGCTCTCCGTGGTGGCAGAAAAAGACGGCGCCCGCGTGATGACCACCAAGGGCGCGCCCGAGGAGGTGATGAAGTCGTGCCGCTGCTACCACAAGGACGGCGCCTGCGTGGTTCTAAATGATGAGGCGGAGAAGGCCATCCGCGACCGCTACGCCGCGCTCAGCCGCGAGGGCTACCGCGTGCTGGCTGTGGCCACCAAGGAGGCCGATCCCGCCAAGGCCAGCTACGAGAAGGCCGACGAGGCAGATATGGAATTACTCGGCTTCGTCTCGTTCTTGGACCCGGCGCGCGCCGGACTGCCGGGAGTGCTGCTGCGGCTGCGCGAACTCGGCATCGCGGTGAAGATCATCACCGGCGACAACGAGCTGGTAACGCGCAAGGTCTGCGCCGACGTGGGCCTGGAGATCGAGGCGACGCTCGCCGGCCCCGACGCCGAGGCGATGGACGACGCCGACCTGCGCGAGGCGGTGGAGCGCACGACGGTCTTCGCGCGCTTCTCTCCCGAGCAGAAGAACCGCGTAATCGCGGCGCTGCGCGAGAACGGCCATACCGTCGGCTACATGGGCGACGGCATCAACGACGCGCCCTCGCTGCGCACGGCCGACATCGGCATCTCCGTGAGTAACGGCGTGGACGTGGCCAAGGAGGCTGCTGACATGGTGTTGACCGAGAAGAGCCTGGAGGAGCTCGTTGACGGCGTATTGGAAGGCCGCAAGACCTTCGGCAACACGATGAAGTACATCATGATGGGAGTGGGCTCCAACTTCGGGAACATGTTCAGCGTGCTGGGCGCGGTGCTCTTCCTGCCGTTCCTGCCGATGCTCCCGATCCAGATCCTGCTCAACAACTTCCTGTACGACCTGTCGCAGGTGACGATCCCCGGTGACCACGTGGACGAGGAGGAGATCGCGCGGCCGCGCGCCTGGGACATCGGGTTCATCAAGCGCTTCATGCTGGTCTTCGGGCCGCTCAGCTCGCTCTTCGATTTTGCGACGTTCTTCGTGCTAGCGCGCGCCTTCCCGGGCAACGCCGCCGCATTCCAGACGGGTTGGTTCTTGGAATCCATCGCCACGCAGACGCTCGTCATCCACGTTATCCGCACGCGCAAGATCCCGTTCGTGCAGAGCCGCCCGAGCCTGCCGCTCCTCTTCTCCACTCTCGCCGCCGTGGCCGTGGCCTGGCTGCTGCCGTGGAGCCCGCTGGCGCCATACCTGCAACTTGTGCCGCTGCCGGGCTGGGCGCTGCTCGCGATGGCCGGCATCGCGCTCGCATACTTGGCGGTGACCGAAGTGGTAAAGCAGGCGTTCTACCGCTGGGAGGACGGACGTGCGGCGCGCTGATGGCTTACCACAACTGAGGCTAAGGCCCAGAAGGCTAGAAAACGGCTCTATGACGGGGAAAAACAAATGCCGCCGAAAGCGGTTGCCGACATGACAAGAATGCTTATCATTTGCGCGGCCCAATGGGTCGCCCGCACTTTCACTCTGGAGTACCCACCGATGGTGGCGAAGATCGCGAAACAGTACGCCGGACGCATCGACAGGAGTCACCCGACCGCGGATCCGCGGTCCGTGACCGTTAACGGGGCGCTGTTGCTGCGCCCGAACAACATGCCCCCCGACGCGGAGTTCGCCTGGGGCTACGGCGGCACCGGGGCCCAGTTCCTCGCCGACGCCTTGTGCGAGGATCTCACCGGTTCGGTGACCGACCCCCTGCGCACCGCGTTGCTGGACATGCTCTCGGCGCTCGACGAGGACGCCGACTGGGACCTGACCTCCCGCCAGATCGGCGACGAGGTCCGCCTGCGCATCGATGCGACCGCCTGGTCGCAGATGAGTATGTACTTCTGATTGTCCGCCGGCTCCGGCCGGCACCGCCGCTCCCCACGTGGGGGCGGCTTCGTTTTGCCTGGAGATCCACTCAGGCCGCGCACTGGAACCCAAACCGCTTCTGCAGACGAAGATTCAGCCGGGCGACGGTCGACGGACTGTCGGCGAAGCGCTTGGCGACGCGGGCGCAGACACGCTCCTGCATCGGCGTCATAGCTGGACGCGAAGAAGATGACGAGGGCGATGAGCTCGATGATGAGCGGCTGGAGGAACTCGACGAGCGGGACGATGACGACGATGAAGATGAAGACGAAGAACTGCTGGAGGACGACGCACTGCTGCGCGACGACGGCAGGTCCGCTTGGGGCGAATAGCCGAAGTCGGAGTTATTGGCGTAGAGCAGACCCTTCACGATCACGGTCGACGGGATGAAGTATCCCTCTTCAAAGTTGCCGTTCGCATCCGAGATCTTGGCCACGGCCACGCCCACGGCGCCGTTGGCATCCATGACCGGTCCGCCGGAGTTGCCGATATCAAGGAAGGCGTCGGTCGCCAACCACCCCTCGACGGTCTCGCCGGTGACGACGCCCGAGGTGACGCTGAGCGCGAGCGATGCCTCCAGCGAGCCGCGGTACGGATAGCCCACGACGGAGACGGCCTCGCCATCCTCAGGATCGTCGGAGAAGTTCAGCACGCCGTGGTCGCAGGGCAGGAAAGCGCGGATGTACGCCACGTCATCGTCGAGGTTCACACGCACGTCGCTCTTGGTGATGGCGACGAAGCAGTCGGTGTCGACATTGTCGGATTCGTCGGTGGCGTAGACGCGGTAGGTGGTGCCGGACTCGATGACGTGTTTGTTGGTGACCACGACCCCCTCGTCCACATAGAAGCCCGACCCCCAGCCGCGGAAGTTGCCGTCGCGGCCGTAATTGGCAATGAAGACGACCGCGGTCTTCATCGCCGGGGACGGCTCTGCGCCGAGAGCCAGGGCGGGAGCGAGAAGGGCGAGAAGGGCAGCGCTTGCGAGGCGGCGTCGGATGAATGAGAAGCGGCGGCAGGGCATAGATCAGAAGGAAGGATACAGGGACAGGACGGGGCGGAGCGCCAGCTCTTTCCATGACAGTGTCGAATCGGCCACCAGTGGACAAGGAAAAGGTGGCGGATCCAGGATCCTTTTCCTAGCCGCATGCCGCCTCCTTGAGAAGGCCGGCGCCTGGGGGCATGATGGAGAACGTGGTGCCCCCTCCCAATCACCGCGGCGCTCTGATTCTCGCCTGCTTTGGGGTGGTCTCCTTGCTGATCGGCGGCAGCCTCACATTCCTCTCTACCCTAAAGAGCAGCGAGCAGAGCGGTTGCCATGCGGAGTTCTTCCTGCTGAACGCTCGGCGCCGCTGCGAAGTGGATGAGCCGCCGAAGAAGCAGGAGTACGACCGCCTCCTTGGGGACCTGACGGCGAAGGTAGGACAATGGATAGCGAGCAAGCAGGCGTCCCATGTCACGTTCTACTTTCGTGACCTGGAAAACGGACCGATTTTCAGCCTGAACGAGCAAGAGCACTTTGCTCCGGCGAGCTTGCTCAAGGTACCGATCATGATCGCACTCCTCAAAGAAGCGGAGAGCGACGAGTCGCTGTTGAATGAGGAGATCGGCCTGGAAGACGCCATTCCTGCCGGCCAGAATATCTTTGACCAGACGAAGACGCTGGTCCTGGGTCAAAAGTATCCCATGACGGAAGTGCTCCGCCGCATGATCGTCTATTCGGACAACTCGTCAAAAGAGCTATTACGCACCTACCTGGAGAAGCGTTCACCCGGCATCCTCGACCAGACTTTCATCGACCTGGGAATCTCGCTCCAGAACGCCGACGGCTCCAATTTTCTCACCGTCAAATCCTACGCGTCGCTCTTCCGGTCACTCTTCAACGCCTCGTATCTCAACCGCGAGATGTCCCAACGAGCCCTGGCATTGCTCGCGGACGTGGAATTTTCGTATGCCATTGAAGCTGGCATACCCGAGGACGTGGTGACGGCGCATAAATTTGGCTTCCTCGATACCAATACACATGAGGTGCAACTCCACGATTGCGGCATCGTCTACGCCCCCTCGTTCCCCTATCTGCTCTGCATGATGACGCGCGGCCAAGACACGAACAACATCATGTCGATCATGGCCGAACTGTCGCACGACATTTTTGAGGAAGTCTCGACTCGTATCGACGACTGAGTGGGGCGCGACCAACTGGCTTCAGCTCAATTCGTCGAGATCTTTGTCCGGCAAGTACAGGATGAGAACGCCACCGATGATCGCCAGGATCGCGAGCAGCGGTTCGCGGCCGACGAAGAAGAGCGCCTGGACGTACTCAATCAGGAGACCGATGCCGGTCCAGATGAGGACGATGCCGGTCACGCAAGTGAGGCTCTTGGCGCAGTGGTGAAAGTGCTCGCGGGCTCGTTTGGGCATACCGGCACTATAGCAAATGGAGCGGGCTGCCTCAGGCCCCGAAGAAGCGCCCCGTCTTCTCGGTCACGACAATGCGGAAGAGCGTCGATTCTTTGTCGTTCACCTTCAGCGGTACGGCGTCTTGGCCAAAGGCGAAGGGAACGTCGACGCCCACTTCCTTCTGGATGCCGCCCAGGCGCTCCGAAAGCAGCCGGACGATCTCGACAGCCTCGGATTGGACGAGCTCGTCGAACGCCAGCTCTTCGAAGCGGCCCCAGCAAATGACGCTGCGCCAACGGCCGTCCTCGCGGCTCTCTACCTGGAAGCAGACCGACGGATTGCGCCGCAGCATCTCCACCTTCTGGCCGGTCGTGGTTTGGCCGTAGAGGTGGCCGTCTCGGAAGACGTAGGCCATGGGAACCACGTATGGTCGATCGCCGTCGGCGCAGCCGAGATGGCCGAATCTCGCAGAGGCCAGCAACTCGTCGATCTCCTCTTCAAGAAGGATACCTTGCATGGATTCAGCATAGCAGCCGCACGCTCAGCGCACTTGCGCCTCAATGTCGGCGGCCCAGAGTCTGGGGTGCGGGATATGGGAGATCGCCCGGTTGTCGCTCGTATCAAAGCGAAGATCGCCATAATCAAGCAGTTGTTGAAGGAAGCCGTAACGCACAACCTCCACTACTTTAATGCGTGCCAGCACCGTCTCATCGACGTCGTCGAGCAGCCAGAGCCGACGAGTAAAGCGGAGGATGCGCTTATTGGTGAGGAACACCTCGCTTACGCTCTCGCTGAAGAGGAAGTGAAAAAACCAGTGCAAGACAGCCAAAGAGACGAGTAGGCCGAGTAGCAAGACCCAGCCAGCAGAGGCAGATCCGGCCGCAGCCAGGGAGGTGGCGCTCCAGAGCAGGGCGGCGGCGGCGGACGACAAGAGAATGACCACAAAAATAGGCAAGACATACCGAATCCAGTGCCCGCGCGAGCGGCGGAGCAGATGCTCACCGGCGCCGATGGCCGGCAGCTTGCCCCTGAAACGCCACGGCAATGATGCAAGTGGATCGGTCATGTGGGGGGCAAGAGAAAGAAGATCCAGGCCGAGACGGCGGCGAGGGCGGCCATCGACAGGAAGTATGCCGCTACCAGGAGTACAGGTGTCAGGCGGAAGCGCTCGCCGTGGCCGAGAAGTACCAACAATGCCGCCCGATCGCGGCAGATGCGCCAGTACTCGAAGAGCACCACTGCCGCGAGGAGGAGGGAAAGGACATGGATGCCGAGGAGGAGGCTGAGGTTCATTGGCGCAGGTTGGATTTGTCGCCAGTATAGAGCATTGGAGGCGGGGGCGGGATCAGCGCTTGGCTGCGACGGCATCTACGCGGAAGCCGGCGTCGTCGCAAACGATGATCAGGGCACGATCCATGCGCCGCAGAGCATACAGGCTCCGGTAGGAGCCGGTAGAAAGGGCTGATACTTCACGAAAACGCTGTTTTACGCTATACTGAGGCGATGCCTAAGGACTCTCCCGAGATCCCCAAACACCAGCCGGCAGAACACCAGGACGCCCCCGCGGCGGCCGAAGAACCGACGGACGAGCAGGAGAAGGCTATCTTCTACGCGCGCCGCTGGATAAGTGAACAAGAATACGAATCGGCCCTGCGGATGCTCTCGTACATGCGCGTGCACAAGCAGCCCAAGTTGGCCGAGGGCGCCCGCGAGCTGGTGCCGCTGATGCTCTCCGATGTCGAGACGAGCAATCGCCGCGCATACCACGGCTTGGAGTTCTCGCCCACGCGCGAGAAGTACGTGACGCGCGACCGCGACGCCAGCAACGCCTACAAGTTCGACCTCATCAAGGGGCTCAACCTCTCGCCCGAGGACACGGATGAGATCGCCGCCGCCACGATCGACAAGCTCTTGGACGGTCTCGAAGCCTCGCTCACGCGCCGCCGGTCGTCGTTCAGCAGCAGCCGCGAGCGCGGCTCCGCGGACAATTACGTCATTCGCATCTGCGAAATTACGTACTTCCTGCCCTTCGCCGACAAGACGCGTCTGGCATCCGCCCAAGCCCGCTTCCGCCAACTGGCCCCGGGAATGCTCCGGCACCTGGGCAACTTCGAAGGCGAGTACTGCGTGCAGAACCTGGGCAATTGCCTGAAGATCAACTGGTGGCAGGAGATGAAGGAGGACTACGCCCCCAAGGCTCTCGACCGCCTGTTCGCCGAGTTCCCGTCCGCGCCCAATTACGAGAAGGGCTCGTACGTGGACCGGGCGACGAACCTGCAAGACCGCAGCCAAGCCGAGGTGACGCCCGAGCGGCGCCGAGGCGCGCTGGCCTTACTGCCCGTGGCCCTGGGCTACACCGATGGCACCGCCGCCAAGCTGGCCAAGGCTTTCGGCCTGGAGGCCGACGAGGTCCGCGCGATCGCGCGCGACGAAGCCGAGGCGCACATGCGCCGCGAAGAGAACGCCCCGCTCCCCGACCGCAGTTCCTGGTACCTCAAGCATTTGGTGACGCACTACGGCATCCGCCCCGGCGACGTGCCGGCGCTGGAGAAGGAACGCGATGCGCTGGCAACGGCGATCGGCGGGGATCAATCGAATGACCAACGGGCGGAATCCGCCGAACGTTTCCTGCAGAACGGTCGCGGCAGCGGCAGCGCCCACCTCCTGCCTCTGGCACTCCATGCCGAAATTCTGCGCTCGATCGAGTCACCAGACGGCGGCACACTCGCGCAGCTCCTGCCCGCCTTCAAGCGCAAGCCGGAGACCGAGCAACAGCTGCACCAGGCCTTAGAGCTGCTCTTCGGCTCGAACCCGGGCCACCCAGAGCCGGAGCTTGACCTCGGCCGGCCCGGCGAACGAGCACTCTGGCGCGAGCTCGCCTCGCAAACCACGCTACGCCCGGCGGCCGACCGCGCCTTGGATAGCTTCCTGGAGCGGCACGGTCTCGACCCCCAGGACATGCGCCGCCATTGGCTGCTCGCGAGCAACGAACGGAAAGACCTCCTGGCTTCCGGCGAGATCACAGAAGAGATCAGTGTCTTGAACGTGCAGGAGAAGAACGCCGCCGCCATCGCCGCGCTCGACGCCGCCTTGCCGGGAACGGCGCGCTACTTCCATCAGAAGTGGGGCATGAAGATGTTCTCGCGCTACGAGCCCGCCACGCTGGCGGAGACGAGGACGCGAGAAGATAAGCGCACTCAGGAGCGACCCGAGAAGCCGCGCAAGCGCCGCAAGAACCTGCTCGTAATCCTGGCCAGCGACGACTGGAACGGCGCCTACGCCCGGACCAGCCGGACCGAGCTCATCGCCGACACCGCCAAGGCCCAGGGCTACGACATCCACTTCGCCGAGGCGGGCTCCAAGATGGGGGCAGTGTTGGCCCTGGCCCGCTGCGCGCGCGACAACGGCCCGATCGACGCGGCTATCATCGGCGGCCACGGCAGCAGCAACGTGCTGGTGTTCGGCCAAGAACAGATGGGGCGCATGACCACGGATGACTTCAAGCTGAGTGACGACGAGGACGTGCGGACGAAGCAGGCGGCCAAGGCTGCCAAGCTCCGCGAATACTTTGCGCCGGACGCTCGCGTCATCCTCGACTCGTGCAAGGTCGGAGACGAGAAGGGCCTGGCCGAGACCATCAGCCGGACGCTAAACGTGGACACGATCGGAGCGAGCAACATCACCACCGGCATCGATGGCCTCGATCTTACGACAGGCACGGTGAACTTCGGCCACTCTTCGGGGAACAACGGGCAGCCGACGATGGCACGGTATTTCCGGCAGCCCAACCCGCCGCGCCGTACAGTTTGGCAGCGTCTGAAGGGCCTTTTCGGCTGGAATTCTTAAATCGAACGTGGCTCTTGATGAATAGTAATAATGTTTTACAGTGTGCGCGTGAACACGCTCAAACCGTACGTCGCTGACGAATGGAGCCCGCTCAAAGCGGCAGCGGTGTACCCCCGCGCCGGCGTGGAGCTGTACTGCCGCCGCGGCGACCTGAGCGTGCCGCTCGCCGAGCTGCTGAAGGGCGAAGGTGTCGAGCTGGTACAACCGGGATCAACGGAGAAAGGACAACCGCTCTATGCGCGTGATCCGCTCGTCGTCATCGATGACGCGGTCTTCGTGAGCCCCATCCACAGCCCCGGTCGTCGCGGCGAGGATGCGGTGATGTGCGCCGCCTTGCAGGAACGGAACATCGCCCACGCCGCCAGCCGCGTGCATGGCGGCAACGTGCTCTTATTTCCGGACGGCGGCGCGATCGTCGGCTACGACGCCTGGAAGGAGGACCCGTCCGAGACGTCGTACTGCGAAGAGCCGCACGAGAGCGACTTGGAGATCCTCGCGCAGGTGCGCACGCTGCGTCAGCGCGCGCTGCACGTCTGCCACTACGAGGTGCATATCGATTGCGCCGTCGCACCGTTGCCCGACGGGAACATCCTCTATCACCGACAGAGACTGGCAGATGCCGGCGTACACGCGCTCAAGACGATCTTCGGCACAGACATGCTCACGGACATCGAGAAGGGGCATCACCACCGCCCCATCTTGAATCTCTTTTGGGTGAACCCGGGTCTGGTGCTCACACCGGACAGCGACGTCTGCCGACTGCTGGAAGACCGCCGTTACGAGGTCTGGAAGATCTGGGGCGACTGGAAAATGCAGGGTTCGGTGCGCTGCTGTATTGCCCCCCTGCTGCGGAAAAGTTGAGGTCGACCCATGTCCGATGGCCGGTTTTTTGACACAACGTGACAATAATCGAAGAATAGGTTCGTTTATGAGGAACATCCCTTTATCGCTACATTCAGGGCTCCGCGCTCCGGCGGCACCCGGCAACGGCCGCATTGTCCTGATGATCCGCATCATCGAAGGGCAAGTGGCAGAAATCCTCCAGAACCGTGAGCTCGTCGACCGTATCGTCGCCGCCGCGCGCGCCATGCTCTCGTTCCGACTGGTTGCGGAGACGGAATTGAGAGATTCATTTAAGGAGGATGAGAAGACCGCTACGAACATCGTGGCCTCGGTGCTGCAAGTGACGCTCCAGGCGGATGAATACGACAAGATCGCCGCTCGCAATCTGGAGGCGGGACAGATCCGCGGCCTGGCCGCCGGTCGCAAGGTCGCAGGGATTGTGGAGTGGCCCGAAGCCGAGCGGACACGGCTGGCCGAGCTCGCACTGCTGCACCGGCATCAATCTGGACGCCAGAAGGGCCGACCCGATTGCGACGCGATCGCGGCGATCATCAACGCCGAATTCCACGGCAATCAGCCCCTGCGCACGCGCCAGGCGACGGCCGCCATCCTCATCCAACTCTACAAAGAAGGCCTGACATTGCCAGGCAACGAGGTGGTGGAGCCGCATCCCTGGACACCCGAAGAGGACGCTCGCTTCGAGCAGTTGATGGTTGAGCTCGTGCACCCGGCGGACCACCAGCACGCCGGCAGTCCCGACTTCAAACTGATCGCGACGGCGCTGAACGACGAGTTTTATCCCGAGCAGACGGACGAAGGCGAGGGGGTGCGCACGGGCAGCACCTGCAACAAGCACGCGGCCATCATCCGCAAACGGCAGAAGCAGAAAGCGGACGGCAAGCGGGCAGAAGAGGATGCGGCGTAAAAAAACGGGGGCCGCGATGGCCCCCGTGAAAAGCACTGGGAACGGAGCGCTCACTGTGCGTCCGGCGCCTGGTCTTGGCCGCCGCGCGGGCCGTGGCGCTTCATGCCGCCCTCGAAGGCGGGACGCTCGGGCAGGGTGACGCCCTTCTCAGCCGCGATCTCTTCGATCGTCTTACCGGCGTCGAGCTGCGTCTTGAGCTCATCGGCTGTCAGGCCGAGGGTCTCAGCGAGCTTCTCGGGGCCGTGACCGCGCATCATGCCACCGTGTCC
>JAGOUB010000096.1 GCA_018061525.1 Candidatus Peribacteraceae bacterium | reverse complement strand
CCGTCACGCCCGGCACGCAGTGCGCTGTGGTGACCTTCAAGAACCGCCAGACGATCACGTCCTCCTCCAGCTTCTCAAGCGTCTTTAGCTCGGTCAGCGGTGTGCCCGAGTGCAGCGACGGCGTCGACAATGATGGCGACGGTGTGGTGGATTACCCCGCCGATCCCGGCTGCAGCAGCCTGAGCGATGACAACGAAGGCGACGGCACTACGCAGTGCCAGAACGGCGTCGACGATGACGGCGACGGCAAGACCGACATGTCCGATCCCGGCTGTAAGTCCGCCCAGGACAACAGCGAGGTGGACACGTCCGGCGGTACGAACCAGTACTGCACCGTCTCCGGCCTGTTCTGCGACACGCAGGCGACGGCCTTCAACAATAACGCCCCGACGTTCACCTGCCAGAACTACCTGAACTCGCCGTTGCCGGCCGGCTACACGCCGCCTGCGCCCACGTGCCGCCAGTGTGGCACCTGCAGCTCGTCCTCGAGCCGCATCTCCGTCGCTTCCTCGACGTCTCGTTCTTCCACCACCTCATCCCGCTCCTCTTCCACGACCTCGTCGTCCCGCTCTTCCACAACCTCGAGCACGACTTCCAGCACTACCTCCAGCACCACTTCGAGCACGACGAGCTCCTCCACTATCAGCTCTTCCCGTTCCTCCTCCACGACCACGAGCAGCCGTTCTTCCTCCTCCAGCAGCCTGCCCTACTGCGGCGACGGTCTCCGCGATAGCGGCGAGCAGTGCGGCGAGCCCGGTCTCAGCTGTCCGAGCGGTCAGAGCTGCAACCTCAGCGCTTGTCGCTGCTCCGGCGGCGGATTCTGCGGCGACGGTCGTATCGATAACGGCGAGCAGTGCGGCGAGCCCGGCCTAACCTGCCAGTCCGGCAGCACCTGCGATACCCGTGCCTGTCTCTGCAACCGCCCGCAAAACTTCTGCGGCGACGGCAAGACCGACGCTGGCGAGCAGTGCGGCGAGCCCGGTCTCAGCTGTCCGAGCGGCCAAATCTGCAACACTTCCACCTGTTCCTGCCGCGCCCAGCCGGTCTGTGGCAACGGTCAGCAGGATGCCGGCGAACAGTGCGGCGAGCCCGGTCTGAGCTGCCAAGGCGGCCAGACCTGCAACCCCAGCACCTGTCTCTGCGCTGGCGTGGCCCCCTTCTGTGGCAACGGTCAGCAGGATGCCGGCGAGCAGTGCGGCGAGCCCGGTCTTAACTGTCCGGCCGGCCAGACCTGCAACGGCTGCCTCTGCTCCGGCGGAGTCGCTTGCGGCAACGGTCGCGTCGAGCCTGGTGAGCAGTGCAATGAGCCCGGCCTGAGCTGCCCGGCGGGTCAGTCTTGCGGCATTAACAACTGCCTCTGCGGCGGCGGAATCTCCTGCGGCAACGGTCGCGCCGAGCGCGGTGAGCAGTGCAACGAGCCTGGCCTTAGCTGCTCCGGCGGGGCCTCCTGCAACGTGAACAATTGCCTCTGCGTCCCGCCCGTCGACGTGGTCTACATCTGCGGCAACAGGCAGATCGAGCCCGGCGAGGAGTGCGATGACGGCAACACGAACGATCTCGACGGTTGCTCCAGGCGCTGCCTCCGTGAGGTCGGCAACTGCGGCAATGGCACGGTCGAGACGTTGCTCGGCGAGCAGTGCGAGCCCTCCATCTTCGATCGCAGCCTGCCCTATCAGTGTGGTCAGAACTGCCGCTTCGTCTCGCAATTCTGTGGTGATGGCAAGCGCGACGCCGGCGAGCAATGCGACCTGGGTGTCGATAACAGCAATGCCCCCGGCGCCACCTGCCGCATTGATTGCAGCACCAGCCGCTGCGGCGACAGCATCGTCGACCCGACTGAGCGCTGCGACGACGGCAACCGCGTGAGCGGCGATGGCTGCTCCTATCTGTGTCTCATCGAGCCCCAGGCCCCCTCACTCCCGGGCCAGGTGATCCCGCTTGAGCCGGGCAGCAGCATTGGCAGCATCAGCAGCGGCATCTTCTCCAGCTTCTCCTCGGTCTTCAGCTTCCCCGGCGGCAAGGACGTCCCGAACGTGGCCGCCATCAAGGGCGTGCCCAACGCCGCCGTACCGAACCGCCCAGGCGTGCCTCCGGGTAAGGGCGTCGAGCCCCCTGAGCTCGCCCAGAACGGCCCGCCCATCGTGGCGGTGATCGCCGCTGGCGCCGCTGCGGGTGTGGCCTGGGTGCGCCGCAAGCGCCTGCCGCCCAAGGCCTGAGCGTCCGCTCCGCCTTTGTTTGACCACAGCACCGTAGGCGACGACAATCGAGTCTGTTCCCATGAATCTCTCGATCGTCATTCCGGCCTACAACGAAGCGAAGCGTTTGCCCCAGGCGCTCAAGCGTCTGCAGCAATGCTTCGCTGCCGTGCCGCCTGAGCTCGACCTGCGCCTGCTGGAGGTGATCGTCGTGGATGATGCCAGCACCGATGGCACCAAGGCTGTCGCCGAGGCTAATGCCGGGGGATTGCCGCTCCGCGTCATCGTCCAGGCCGCCAATACGGGCAAAGGCGGGGCCGTGCGCAACGGCATGCTGGCGGCCAAGGGTGACCGCATCCTCTTTTACGACGCCGACGGCGCTACGCCTCCAGAGGAGATCTTCCATCTCTGGCGGACCATGACGGAAACGAAGGCCGACGTGGTGATCGGCAGCCGTGTGAATCCCGACGCGGAGATCGTAACGATGTCCACGCTGCGCCGCCTGATCGGTCGCACGTACCACGCCCTCTGCTCGCCGCTTGTGCCGGGGCTCAATGACACCGCCTGTGGCTGCAAGCTCTTCACGGCCGAAGCCACGCGCGAGCTCTTCTCACGCCAAACCATCGAGCGTTTCGCCTTCGATATCGAGATCCTGTTCCTCGCCCGCCGCCTGGGCTACCGGGTGGAGGAGGTGCTTGTCAGCTGGACGGCCGTGGCCGAATCGAAGGTGCGCATCGTCCGCGACGGCCTGAACATGTTCTGGAGCGTCATCGGTCTCTACTTGGCCTGGTTCAAGGCACCGCCCGCTCAGCGCGGGTCGGCCAGGTAATTGGTGTGGTCGCAGCCCACGCAATGCACGTCCCAGATGTCGAGCCAGGCGCGCGCTTCGACCTGCGCGTCGGTCATCGGTTCGTAGTACGTGAAGGCATGGAAGAAGTGCCAGCCAGCCACCATGTAGGCGCAGAGAAGGAAGACCAGGATATTGCGGCGTTCGTGCGTCAGGCGGAAGCGGCCGATCTGCTGGATCTCCAGCAGTACCAGCACGGCCAGGAAGAACGAGAAGAGGAGCGGCGTGAAGTAGTGGTACAGGTACATCACGCGGTCGAGCTGGCTGATGGCGGCCATGTAGGCGATGTACATGCCCGTAAAGACCACGAGCAGGCGGCCGTGCTTGAGCTTGGGCGATTCGGGTGAGACGGCGCGGCTAATGACCAGCGCCAGTGAGACGATGATCGCTACGAGAGCGATGCCCCAGATGACGGGGTTGCTCTGGAGATAGAGGTGGCGGTGCGTCTCACCGCCGTCGCCGGTTTCCCAACGGTAGTTAATGGCGCGTGCTCCGAGCGGCCAGTAGAAGAACGGGCTGCCGTTCTCGTCGTCCTTGCACAGGTCGAGCGCGGGCACGCCCTGGTTGTACTGCGTCACGAAGCGGAGCGAGTCGGCCAGCATGGTCGGGAAGGCCAGCAGCGAACCGTTGCGTCCCTCGGCCAGGATCTGGCGGCCCTCGGCTGACGTCTCGTAGTAGCCGTTGTTACTCAGCGACGGCTCGATGGTGGAGCCGAGCGAGAAATGGATGTTCCAGACGACGCAATACACCACACCGAAGGCCAGGGCGGCCGCGCCGAGACCTTTCAGGACTGTCTGGCGCTTGGGCCACAGGATCCAGAGCAGCGCCGGCACGAGCAAGATGAGGATAAGGC
>JAGOUB010000095.1 GCA_018061525.1 Candidatus Peribacteraceae bacterium | reverse complement strand
GCCATGAGCCGCGTCCGCTCGGGCGCCGGACTGCGCGTGGAACGCTGGAGCGCGTCGTCCATCCGCGCTGAGCCGCTGGTCACGAGTTTCTACGATTCGCTCGCAGTCGAGATGGAGCGCTATGTGCCCCGCGCGTTCTTCGCTCCCATCGAGGCCGAAGCCGAAGCCAAGCGCGAGCCGGAGGAAGACGAGTCGTACATCCGCACGATGGCGCGGGCCAGCGCCAACAAGGCCAAGCGCCGCACGGCCGACTTGCTCGTGCTGGTGCGTGAGCGCGCGTCGCTGCAAGAGATGGCCGACGCCACCGGCTACAAGCCCGATCGCCTGCCGATCTATCTGGAGAAGCTCCTCAAGCAGGGCGAGATGTTCTCGCTGCACCACCTAGTGGAAGACGTGCCCTCGCTCGGCGCCATCCGCGAGGCGTTCGAGGCCTGCGGACTCGCCAAGCTGAAGCCCGTGTACGACCGGCTGCGTGAAGAGGTGGATTACGACACGCTGCGATTGGTGCGCTGCGCGATGCTGGCCGAGCAGGCGGCCTGACTCGGATTAAAAAATACCGCCCTCTTTCAGAAGGCGGCATTTCATCGTGACGGGATTGATGCGTCTCAGGCGCGGCGGCTCCAGGCCTGCGCCGTGAGCGCGGCCGAGAAGAGCAGGAGCGAGAGGTCGCGGACGAAGACGTCGGAGAAGCCTTCGCCTTCGAAGACGACGACGCAAAGCTCGGCCAGGATGAGCGTGGCGATGAGCGTCCAGAAGCGCGGCCAGACGCCTGAGAGAACGCCGAGCGCGACCAAGATGAGGACGACGCCGTGGATCTGCACGAGGACCGTCAGCGGCGCGATGGCCGCCATGTAGCCGGGCACGTAGGTGCTCCAAATGTCGGGTGCCTGGAGTTCCCAGATGCCGAAAGCCACGAAGCAGAAAACGACGCCGAGACGGGCGAGAAAGACAGGAAGAGAGGGGCGGGTGATCATGGCCGGAGTCTAGCAGATCGTGCGCGCGGACTCAGCGCGTTTTCTTCGTCGCCTTCACCGAGGCCTTGCGCGCGGGTTTCTTTGGCGACGAGAACGACTGATAGAGGCAATTCTGCAGGAAGATGTCGAAGTAGGTCGGCTTACCGAAGTCGGCGTCGTCGGGACGCACGGCGCGGATGCGCTTGGCCATGCGCCAGGCGGTGGGATACGTGACGCCGAGCTGGCGTTCGAGCTCCTTGGCCGAGACCCCCTGCTTGGTCTGCGCCAGTAGGAAGACGGCAGTGAACCACTTGGTCAGCGGCACGGGTGAGTTCTGAAAGACGGTCTCCTTCATCGGGTAGATGTGGGAGCGTCCGCAGTTGCAGGTGTAGCAGGGTTTCGTCGGATGCTTGTGGTACGCGTTGCGGCGGCCGCAGTGCGGGCACTGGACCTCGTTGAAGCGGGAGCGGAAGAGATACTCCAGGCAGGCCTCTTTGGTCTTGAAGCGGCGGTGGAACTCTTGGAGCGTGACGGCCATCGTGGGCGCTATCATTCATAGTTGTGCATTGAGTGTCAAATATCAGTCTGCGTATCTTTCATAGGACAGTCGCGACGGTGCGACAGATGCCCGGTCGTGGGCGCCGGTGTAGTCTCGGGCCATGGAACGCGAGGACTACGAAGCGATCGTGAACGACGCCATCGCCGCGCTGCCTGCCGCTATGCAGGAGCGCTTGGCCGAAGTGGCCATCGTCATCGACGAACGGCCGACGCCGCGCCGGGGGAAATTGCTGCTCGGCCTCTACGAGGGCATCCCGCTGACGGAGTGGGGACGCGACCAGGCTTCGGCTCCGCCCGACAAGATCACGCTCTTCACACAGGCGATCGAAGAATCCGTGCCTACCGACGAAGAAGTACCCGACGCCGTGCGCGAGACGCTCTGGCACGAGATCGCCCACTTCTTCGGCTTCGAACACGACAAGATCGGCGAGATGGAACGGCGCTGGCAGGAGCGGCGCGGCTGAATCTCAGGATGCCTTCCTAATGATCTCCAGGGCCTGCTCGCGGCCGCCGAAGTCGTTGATCTTCACCCACTTGCCCTTCTCCAGCTCCTTATAGTGCATGAAGAAGTGGCGGATCTTTTCGCGCGTGGGCGTGTCGAGGTTGCCGACGTCCTGGATGTCGTCGTACCAGCGGTCCACGTCGTGGGCGGGCACGGCCAGGATCTTCTCGTCGCGGCCGGCCTCGTCCTCCATCCCGAGTACGCCGATGGGACGTGCGCGCACGACGCAGCCCGGCATCACCGGCTGGGCCGAGATGAGCACCACGTCCACCGGATCGCCGTCATCGGCCTTCGTGTCCGGCACGAAGCCGTAGTTGAAGGGATAGACCATCGCCGTGTGCAGGAGGCGGTCGACGAACAGCACGCCCGACACCTTGTCGACTTCGTACTTAATGGAGGTCCCTTCCGGAATCTCGATCATCACGGGCACTTCTGCAGGGAACGATTCGGGCCGGAGGTGGAGCAGGCTAGGAGCGGTCTTCATGGGACGGGCATTATAACATGCCGCCAGATTCGGTGACGGCCGATGAAGCGGCCACGTCCGTCAAGCAGAGTCCAGCGCTGTGGATTGCGGCTTTTTAGCCTTTCGCGTAGCGTTTTCCTGTCGTGGCGGGTTCCCGTCACGCCGCCTGCCCTCCTCCCCTGCAGATGCGCCTCCCCATCGCCTTCCGCCCGTTTGCCGGCGGCCTCGCTATCTTCCTCTCCCTTTGGCTCGCGCTGAGTCAGGGCTTCGCCGACGTGGCCGGCGCCTCTTCGAGCTCCAGCAGCTCTTCCGTGATGATGTCCTCCAGCTCCAGTAGCTCCATGGGTAGCCCGCCCCCGGGCGTCTGCGCCATTACCCTCCCGGCGGGTCAGCCCGACTATTTTTGCGCCAGCTCGCTGGCTGCCGGAACCTACTACACACTCACCGGACCAAGTACCTTCCTGGTCGGCATGGATCCGTTCACGTATTGGCAAGCCGTCTCCGGCGCCGAAACACTGGAGTTGGTGAATTACGGAGGCACCTTGTATGTCGTCATCTATGACCAGATGGGCAACATGTGCAACACCTACTATGTGAATAATGCCTACGACAGCAGCACCACAACGAACTTCCCCTACTCCCCCGGTAATTCCACCTTCACGCCCTCGTACCCCAGTTACGTGACGGTCTCGGGCAACTGCACCGGGATTGGTCCTATCAGCAGCTCTTCCTCATCAACATCATCTTCCTCCTCAAGCAGCAGCATCTCCGTCTCTTCGTCGAGTTCGTTATCCAGTTCCAGCAGCAGCGGCCCCTCCTGCGGCGACTCCGTCTGCAATGGCGGCGAGCAGTGCGACGGCAGCAGCTACTGTGCCCCCTACGACAGCGGCTGTTCGTTCTTCGCCGCTCCCTATGGAAGCGTCAGCTGCAACCCTGACTGCACCGTGAACTCGTCGATGTGCCAAATGGGCATCTGCGGCAACGGCATGACCGATTGGGGCGTTGAGACCTGCGACGACGCCAACGGCAGCAACTTCGATAGCTGCACCAACGCCTGCCAAACAGCCATGTGCGGCGACAGCTACTGCAACGGCACCGACGACTGCAACAACTGTTCGGCCGACTGCGGCTTCTGCTCGTCGAGCAGCTCCAGCTCAGTATCTTCATCCGTTGCGAGCACCAGTTCCTCCGTCGGTCCCGTCTGTGGGAACAACTCCTGCGAGTATCCCTCCGAGAGCTGCGACGGCGGCGACTACTGCGGCGCCAACTGCGGCTCGTTTGGCTTCACCGACGGCGTTGTGACCTGCGGCATGGGCTGCGTCATCGACACCTCGGGCTGCTATAACGGTTCTTCTAGCTCTTCGGTCTCCAGCAGCAGTAGCAGCGTCGGTTCCTCATCGTCGGTGCCCGCGCCGTTCTTCTCCTGGTGGTCCTTGCCGTTGCTCGGCTTGGGCTGCATCGGTGCCTGGC
>JAGOUB010000094.1 GCA_018061525.1 Candidatus Peribacteraceae bacterium | reverse complement strand
TGACCTACGGGGGCGTGCGGCCAGGATACGCGAACGCCGTGGGGCGCACTACGCCAGTTGCCGGCCGAAAAACGCCTGCGCGGCGGCAGTCGTGGCCTTATCCGCTTCAGCGACACTGAGGCCTTTAATCTCGGCGACGCACTGGAGGACCTGCGGCAGGAAGGCGGGTTCGTTGCGCTTGCCGCGGTGGGGGACTGGCGCCAAGTAGGGCGAGTCGGTCTCGATCATCAGCTGTTCGATCGGGCACTGCTTGATGGTGTTGCGGATGACGGTCGAGGCGGGGAAGGTGGCGATGCCGGTGAATGACAGGAAGTGCCCGGCGGCTACGAGCGGCGCCACGTCGTCCCAGGTCTCGGTGCAGCAGTGGATGACGGCGCGGGCCTGGCTGGCGAGCAGTAGTTCGCGTACGTCGGTAACGGCCTCGCGGCAGTGTACGACGGCCGGCAGCTTGAGCTCGGCGGCCAGTTCGAGCTGGCGCACGAACGCCTCTTTCTGTTTCTCGCGCGGCGAGAAGTCGTAGTGGTAGTCCAAACCGATCTCGCCGATGGCGACGACCTTCTCGCCCTGGGCCAGGGTTCGGAGTTGCTCCAACGATTGCCCGTCCCAGTCCTTCGCGGCGTGGGGATGGACGCCTGTCGTACAAAAAATGTATGCAAATTCCTTGGCTAAGGCCAGGCACTTCTCACTCTCTGGTAGCGAGTCAGCAATGCAGATGAGGCGCTCCACGCCAGCGGCCCGCGCACGGGCGACCATCTCGCTGCGGTCGGCATCAAATTTGGCCGAGGCCAAGTGGCAGTGCGTGTCGATCACAAGGGGAGCGTAGAGCGCGGGGCGCCTCCCGTCATCCGGCGCCGTCATGGGGCAGGCATAGCCGCGCGAGTCACAGGTGCACGACGCCACAGGATCAGGTAGCGTTTGCGCGTTCTTTGGGTCGGTAGCTCAGTTGGTAGAGCAGTGCCCTTTTAAGGCATTGGTCGAGGGTTCGAGCCCCTCCCGACCCACCATTGACACTCTTTTTATGGCAAGTAGTCTTGTCATATCAGGTTCGCCTGACGTCTCTTTGCCAACACCGGACGGTACCGGTTTCCGCGGCTCGCGCTCCAGTCGAGCTCGGCCCGCGGAAACCCTGTGATCACTTTGTCCCTCGGAGTTCCATCGTCATGCGCGAGTTCACGATCCTCATCCCCGATGCCGACGACCTACCGACGGTCGTCGGACGCAGTCTCTCCAATATGGGCAGTCTGGCCGCCAACTTGTGCAGCTGGGCGACCCTCCTCAAGTCCCTTGGCTTCCATGAGGGATTGCGCTTCTACCACAGCGTCGGCTTCCTCGATGTGACGACGGCCGCCGAGCGCCTCATCGAGAACGCCCGTTTCGCCCAGCACTCCGTGCCCACGGATATCTCTGATCGGGCCGGCGTCACGCTCATCTCTGGCGGCGTTCAATTCCTAACCCCCCGTGGGGTCCTCGTCACCATCTGCCGTCGCGAGGCGGGCTGCGAAGTCCACGTCAACTTCGGACGCGACAGCGTCCAGCTCGCGACTAATCTGCTCGCGACCTTCTTCCGCTTCGGCGTCCCGGGCGCGGCCCGGCTCCTCACCCAAGCTGCCGCCGAGGCTGCCGAGCGCGAGGAGGCCACTACCCTCGTTGCCTGATCCTGCCGTCCCGCCCATCATCCCCGTCGCACGATGCGACGGGGGATTTTTTCTGACCTCTCAAAGAAGCCGAGCCGACCGTGACTCACAAGCTCTACCGCCCCCAGGTCTTTACGCTCTACTAGTGTTTAGCTGAACGACTGCTGGCTGAGCCACATCCAACCGATCGCGAGCACGATCATCGGGACCAGGCTGACGGCGAGGCCGGCCCAGACCTTGTGGCGACGGATGAGTAGGACGGCGCCGACGAGCGAGGCGGTCGGCACGATCAGGCTGGTGCCCCAGACAGCGCCAATGAAGAGCCACGGCCAGATGCTCTCTCCACCAGAATCGAGGGCCATAATGGAGAGGCCGCTGACGGTTAGGAAAACCGGCAACGTGATGGTGACGAGTAGCGCGGCGACGAGGCAGATGAAGAGGCGAGTGCGATCCATGGCGATCATTCTAGCGCCACATCCTTCCGTGCGCCGGGATTTTTCGGCGTCAAAAAAGGCCCCGGTTGGGGCCTTTTCCTTTGGAAACTAAGATGATTCTCAGAGCGAGAGATCGTCCGTCGTGTCCACGCCGGCCGACTCGTCGATGCTCGTACCGCCGCACTTCTTGGCGGCGTCGTTGAACACTTTCCAGGCGGCGTCGCGGGCCTCGCGGAGCGTCTTGCGGGCAGCCTTAGAGGAAGTGCCGTAGGCGTCCCAGGCGTCGGTCACAGCCTCGGCGCGGGCGGAGACGTCGGTGCTGATCCAAGCGCCGTCCAGAGCGGAGGCACGGACCGACAAGGCGTTCGTCGTGCTCACGCTGAAGGCCTTGAAGGCGGCCAGCACGGCGGACTCGCGGGCGGCCACGACCGGGCGCAGGCAGGTGGCGTCGCCGCCGAAGACGTCGCTCTTCTTGTCGTCCTTCTTCTCATCACGTCCTTCGTTCTTCTCCTGCTGACGCTCGACGCGCCAGTTTTCCTTGATGGTCTTAAGGATTCCGCGGCGCGACTGGAACTCGCCGGTGGCGGGGCGAGCGAGGGCCGGGGAGGCCGTGGCAAGTACGGCGACCGCGGTGGCGGCGGCCGCGAGGGCATTGAGGTGACGCATGAACAATTGGGAGGTAGGGAGGTAAGACGGCGCGATCGTACACTTCCGCGTGGACAAGAAAGATTGACGATGTGCTGGCGATCTCGCCTCGCCAGCGAACTCGCGTACCATGACGGCCTGTGACGTCCGATCCGCACGCCACGGGCTCTTCCTCTATGCATCATCGTTTCTTGACGACCGGTCTACCCCTGTTGGCAGGTGCTTTTGTGGTTGTCGCCGCCGGCGCCGCCATCGCTCGCACCGTTTCTCAGCCCGCGCCCAACCCGCGCCGGAATGCGGAGCCTGCGGCCATTATGGTGCCGTGGTCCTCATCGTCTTCGTCCCGCACGTCGTCCTCCTTAACCGGCACAGGCAGCGACCGCGCCGCCCTGCGCGCCAAGCTTCGTGCCGAGCGCCGCATGACACTCACCGACGAGCGTAAGGCCGAGATGCGCGAATCGTTCCATGCCGCCGCTGTCGATGCCGCTACCAGCAACCTGCGCACGCAACGCGCCATTGGTCTCTATCTGTCCGCCACCTCCGTTGCCCGCGAGGACTTTTTCGCCCAGATCGCCGACCACATCGCTGAGAGTGAGGAGCACCCGGCCGTGATCTTCGATGTGAAGGGTACATACGTCTACTTCGAAACCGGTTCACCGCTGGCCGAATCGCTCAATCGCGTGGATGCCAAGTACGATCTGCCCAAGGTGCTCGCGGCGCTCAAGGAGCGCGGCATCTACACCATGGCGCGCTTCATCGCGCTGAAGGATCCTGGCTTGGCCGGCGTGGCGCGTGAGACGCAGATTCACAATCCCAAGACCGGCGTCAGTGTGGGCGATATGTGGGTCGACGGCAGCAACGGCATGACGATCGGCTACAACATGGAGGTCCTCCAAGATCTTGTGGATGCCGGCATCGACGAGGTGAACTTCGACTACATCCGCTTCCCGACGGAGTACTCGCTGGCGCAGGTGGGCATGACGAAGGACGACAAGATCGCCAAGGTCGAGGCCTTCCTCAAGGCCGCCCGCGAACTGGTGAATAAGAGCGGCGGCAAGACCAAGATCGGCATCAGCACCTACGCCATCATCGGCTGGAACTACGACGTGAACGTGGAGTACCTAGGCCAGGATGTGGTCCGCTTCGCACCGCTCGTGGACGTGATCTCGCCCATGGCCTACCCGGCTTCGTTCGCCGAGAACGCCTACTACATTCCGGGCGTGCACCCGCGCAGCCGCATGTACTACCTGGTCTACCGCACGATGA
>JAGOUB010000093.1 GCA_018061525.1 Candidatus Peribacteraceae bacterium | reverse complement strand
GGGTACGGCTAGGTGCCGTATTCCTTCTGGCGTCCGAAGATCCCACCGGGGATCAACGTAGCTGGAAGGGGCGAGCGACCCGGATCTCCGGATGAGGGAAGTGGTTGGAGAGGGTCGCGATCCCTCAGCAAGCGCACATTCCAACACGCGGAAGACATGTGCATAATACGTTCGTATTGATATTTGTCAAATATATTCTGAAAGTACAAATTAACCAATGATATAGGCCTTTCCTTGCCGATTTATCACGCCATCTTTCACCAATTTCTCGAGAATGGCCCGGAGCCAAGCGGCCTGCTCGGGGGATGCATCCCAGTCGCTGGCGGTATAGGGACCGAGGGCGGCGGGAGACAAGCCGGCCGGATGATCGCGCAGGGCCTCCACAATGCGGCCCCGGACCAAGCGATTGGGGGTGAACTTGCCGCTGATAACACGGCCGGGTTCCTTGAGGATCTTCGCCTGACGCACGCCCTTCATCGGCGCCGGGACCCGGAAGGCGCTGACGCATATCTCTTTCAGAGGACAGGCCTGGCAGGCGGGCGACCGCTTGGTGCAGACGGCCGAGCCAAAATCCATGAGGATGGCCGGCAGCTCAGCGGCACGGGCCGGCGGCATGGCTGCGAGGAGCGTTGCATCTTTTCTGAGGAGCACCTTGTCTGAGACGGGCCACTCCCCTTCCGGCGTTTCTGGCCCTTCAAACACGCGATGCACGATGCGGCGGATATTCGTGTCGATACAAGGCACAGCGGCGCCGAATGCGAAATTCATCACAGCGGACGCCGTGTAGTGGCCGATACCCTTGATAGCCATCAGTCCTTCGAGCGTGCGCGGGAAGCGGCCGACGTGCTCGCGCACCACCGTGCGGGCGGCATCGCGCAGACGCAGCGCCCGGCTGTTGTACCCCAGGCCCCGCCAGGCCAAGAGGATCTCGGCATTGGTGGCATCCGCCAGCGCCGCAGCTGTCGGGAATAATTGTATAAAATTTTTATACAAAACGGTCACCCGGGAGACCTGCGTCTGCTGGAGCATCACCTCCGAGACCAGTACCAAATAGGCCTTATGGTCCAAATCATTATCCGGAAGGTCACGCCACGGCAGCGTCCGCTTGTGGCGGGCGTACCAAGCCAAGAGAGAACCGACGATGTCGGCGGAGTCGGCGACGGGTTTCGGCACGGGCAAAAGCATAGCAAACGGCCAATCCGCAAAAATCCCAACGGTTTTCCGTGACAGGGAAGGGCCTAAAGGCGTTCAATGCGCCGAACCCGAGGGGTTCCGACCTCTTTTCTCATGATGATTCTCTTCCGCCTTTTCTGGCGGCATATCCGCCGGCACCCAGGCTCGTCAGCGCTCATGGCGCTGCTCATCGCCATGCTCTCGGCGCTCTGGGTCGCCGAGCCGGTCTACACGGCCTACGCCGTGGATCAGTTGCTGCTGCGGGCGCAGGGCGGCGACGTGGATCTGGTGATGCTCTTCGCCATCTGGGGCGTACTCTTCGTCGCCATCTCGATCTGCCAGGCACTCGAGAAGTACGTGCAGTGGAAATACGTCATGCTCGCCGAGCTCGAACTCTATAACGACATCTACAGCCACACGCTCAAGCTGCCGGTCAGCTTCCATGCCGACCAGAAGACGGGCGAAGCGATGCGCATGATCGACGAGGGCAGCGGCGAGTTCGGTTCGCTCTTCCGCATCATCATCGACTTGGTACCAAGCTCCCTAGCCTCGATCGCCTTCTTCATTCTGAGCTGGCAGCTTCAGCCGATGCTGGCGATGGTCCTGCTCGTCACGGTCGTGATCTACTTCGCAGCCGTGCTGCTCGGCACCCGCCGCACCGCCCGCCTGCAGGACGAGGCCAATAAGGAGTGGGTGAAGCCGGGCGGCCGCGCCTACGACGCGGTCATGAACATCTTCTCGGTGAAGTCCTCCGGCCGCGAGAACGACGAGGTAGGCCTGGTGCAGGGCATGCTCCAGTCGGTCATGGACAAGCAGCTGCTCGTGAACCGCAGCTGGGCATTCTTGGAAGCGCTCAACTTCTTCATGCTCGCGCGCATCCTGCTCATAGCCGGCGGCGTGATGTTCTTCGCCGAGGGCGTGCTTAGCCTGGGCGGCATCACCTTCTTCCAGAGCTCGTTCTTCCGCGTGCTGACGCCGTTCGAGATCCTGGCCAACGCGCTGCCGCAGTGGAGCAAGAGTCTCTCGAAGGTACGGATGGCCGCCGGCCTCACCGCCCGCGCCGCCGAGGACGGCCTGCAGCCCGGCCGCCGAACGATTACTGACCTTAAGGGCGAGATCACGTTCGACAACGTCTCATTCCGCTACCAAAAAAAGGACACGCCGATTACCGAACAGCCGGCCAAGGACCACGGCCAGGCCCACGAGACCTGCCCCGAGTGCCAGGGCGAGATCTCGCCGGGCATCGAGCACGAGCACGTCCAACTGCCCGAGGGCGAGGCGCCGGTCGTCATCCCCAACGCCGCCATCTCCGGATTATCGCTGCGGATCAAGGCCGGCGAGCACGTCGCCCTGGTCGGACAGTCGGGCGCCGGCAAGTCGACGGTGGCCACGCTGCTCAACCGCTTCTATGACGTGACGAGCGGCGCCATCCTCATCGACGGCGCCAACCTGAAGGAGCTCGACCTGCCCTGGTGGCGCCGACAGGTGGGCCTCGTGCTGCAGGAGAACATCATGTTCAACGCGAGCGTGCTGGAGAACATCCGTTACTCGCGCCCCGGCGCGACGATGGCCGACGTGGAGGACGCCGCCAAGCGCGCGGCCGCGCACGAGTTCATCAACAAGCTCAGCGACGGCTACGACACTGAGATCGGCGAGCGTGGCGTAAAGCTCTCCGGCGGCCAGCGCCAGCGCCTCGCGATCGCCCGCGCCATCCTCAAGAACCCCAAGGTCGTCATCCTCGATGAGGCAACATCCGCCCTCGACTCGCTCACCGAGCGCGCCGTGCAGCAGGGCATCGCCTCCTTATTGGAGGGGCGCACCGCCGTCGTCATCGCCCACCGCCTCTCGACCGTCCGCGCCATGGACCGCATCGCCGTGATGGAAGCGGGCAAGCTCATCGCCTGCGCGCCGCATGACGAACTCATGAAGACCTGCGAGACGTACCGCCGCATGGTGGAACTCCAGCGCGAGGGAGTGCTGGCCGAGTGACCGCACTATAAAGAGGCCCGCCGTTGGAGTGACGGCGGGCAGGGTGATGAGTGCCGTGTCTCACGTCTTGAGATCGGCGCGGGCGGGGATCACGTTCGAGGGCGGCTCCTGCCGCTGCGGCTGTTCCTGCCGGGGACGGGTGCTCTTGCACCCGGAGAGGAGAATTGCGACCAACGCGACGAACAGGAACTTCCGCATGGGACCTCCGCAGTGGTGTGAATCGAGCGCGAGGACGACAGTCTTCGCATATGTATTTTGATATATTTTTTATATTTCGTCAATTTTGGGCGACACACGTCGAATCAGGGGTAGCTCTCAAAAAGAATGTTGACGAATGCCCCTTCCATTCTTTACACTAGCGCAGCTTTTTTCGAAGGGGTGGCATATCCCCTTCATGCCCCCCTACCCCTTTTTCCCTTCCCAGCTATGGCTGAGCAAAAGAAGTTTGATCGCAATAAGACGCACGTGAACGTCGGCACGATCGGCCACGTCGACCACGGCAAGACGACCCTCACGGCCGCCCTGTCGATGAACTTCTCCCCGGAAGGCGAGAAGAAGGACTTCTCCATGATCGACAACGCTCCCGAGGAGCGCGCCCGCGGTATCACCATCAACACGTCGCACGTCGAGTACGAGTCCGCTACGCGCCACTACGCGCACGTCGACTGTCCCGGCCACGCCGACTACGTCAAGAACATGATCACTGGTGCCGCCAGATGGATGGCGCCATCCTGGTCTGTTCCGCCGCCGACGGCCCGATGCCCCAGACGCGTGAGCACATCCTGCTCGCCCGCCAGGTGAACGTCCCCTTCCTCGTCGTCTT
>JAGOUB010000011.1 GCA_018061525.1 Candidatus Peribacteraceae bacterium | reverse complement strand
CGCAAGGGCAAGGCCATCCGCTTCCCCGAGGAGGACGTGCGCGCCATGGGTCGTGCGGCCGCTGGCGTGCGCGGCATCAAGCTGGGCACCGGCGACGAGGTGGTGGAGGCCGGAACCATCAGCGACGCGGCCAAGAGCATGGTGCTCGTGGTCATGGAGAACGGTCTCGGCAAGATGACGCCCGTCGACCAGTACCGCTTCCAGGGCCGCGGCGGCACGGGCGTGAAGTCCGCGCAGCTCACCGCCAAGACTGGCGACATTATCGGTGGTTGCGTTCTGGAAGAGGGAAGCGAGGGTGATCTCATTTGCATCTCCCGCCAGGGCCAGACCATCCGCATGTCCCTCTCGAGCATCCCGGCCCGCGGCCGCGCCACGCAGGGCGTGATCGTCATGCGCCTGAACGGCAGCGACAAGGTTGCCACCGTCTCGGCCGTCATGCGCGACCTCGAAGCCGAGGCGGCCATCGCCCAGGCGGCAGCCGAAGAGCGCGCCGAGGAGGTGGAGGCCATCGTCGACGAGGCCGAAGAGCTGGCCGAGCTGAAGGCCGCCCAGGAAGAGCCCAAGCCCGTGGGCGCCGGCAAGGCCAAGAAGGCTCCCGCCAAGAAGAAGAAATAAGCCCTCCGAACGTCAAGAATAGCTTGCATTCCCCCTTTTGATCAGTAGAATCCCACCACTCCTATGCAGACCGCGATCCACCCTCAGATGCATCAAGACGCCAAGACGACCTGCACGACGTGCCAGGCCGTCTACCTGATCCCTTCCACCGTCCAGACGCAGACGGTCGAAGCCTGCCGCGCTTGCCACCCCCAGTACACGGGCAAGAAGCAGACGACAACGAAGGGCGGCCGCATCGAGCGCTTCCGCAAGCTCCAGTCGGCTTCCAAGCCCGCCTGAGCGCGCATCCCAACGACTTCAAGAAGGCGCCGCGAGGCGCCTTTTTCGTGGCTGCAAGAAAGGCCCCTGTTCGGGGCCGGGTCCAACCGGAGTTGGACGGTTTTTTTGTCAGACGCCCGCAGTGGGCGGGGGTGGTTTCCAGAGCGACTTCTTGATCCAGTTGATGAGGCTGTCGCCAGCGGTGGCGGCCAAAGTCAGGGCATCATCCCACCATTCTTGCAGTCGACGCACGGGTAGGTCCTCCTTGGGGGTTGGGCGCGGCTCCAGTCTAGCGGGTCGGTGGGCCGGCCAATAGGGCTGTCAAAGATGCCAAAAACACGCCTTTCTGCATGGCACTCGGCCGCTTTGAGTGCTATACTGGGACAGATATGAACAGTCGCCAGGCCAAGCTCCTGATGGCCATCATCGACCAATTCATCAAGACCGCGATTCCCGTCGGATCCCAGGAATTGCAGCGGCACAGCCGTTTTTCGCTGTCTGGTGCCACCATCCGTAATGAGATGCGCTTCTTGGGCGAGGAAGGCTTCTTGGAGCAGCCGCACGTTTCGGCCGGCCGCGTGCCGACCGCCAAGGGGTACCGCTTCTATGCCGAGGAAGCCGCTCTGGAACCGTCGCTGCACATCAAGGCGGTGGAGAAGAAATTCGCCGAGCTGAAGGACCAGTACTTCAAACAGAAAGATCAGGAGCGCGCCTACGAGGCCGTCGCCCTCCTGTCGCACATGATCACAAACGTCGCCTTCGCGACGGTGCCGCACAAGCCGGACGTGTATTTCCTGGGCCTGGCCCAGACGCTCCGCCAGCCGGAGTTCCAGCTGGACCCGCTGCTCGCCAGCGGCGTGGTGGAAGTTCTTGAGTCCAAACTGACCAAGATCCTCGACCAGGCGCCTCCCGGCGATGGAGTCCGCACCTACATCGGTGAAGACCATCTGCTGCCCCAGATCCAGAGCTGCAGCCTACTCGTCACGCCCTATTCCGTGCGGGGCCACAAGGGTTTCCTGGGTGTCCTTGGGCCGATGCGCATGGATTACGCCTACAATACGGCGGCCCTCAAGCTCGTGGCCGACTTCCTCTCCGCCTCCTAAGTGTCCGCCACGGTGCTCCACCTCTGGCCCAGCCTGCCGAACGAGAAAGATCCCGTGGAGCGCGGTCCCGTCTACATGGAGACGGTGGCGGCAGCGCTGCACACACTCAAGGGCGCAGACCGTCAGGTCTCGTTCGAGATCGGCATGCGCGAGGGCAAGGTCGGCTTCTACATCCGCAGCTCTACGCGCGCCGCGCCGCTCATCGAGAGCCAGCTCTACGCGCAGTACCCGGACGTCGACATCGAAAAGCTCGGCAAGGAGCCCTTCGCTTTGAAAGAAGGGGAGGAGGTGCTGGCGCTCGACCTGAAGCTAAAGAATCCGGAGGTGTTCCCGATCAAGCGCTACCCGCAGTTCGACGACATGATGAGCCGGGCCAACGTGGACCCGCTCTCGGCCATGACGGCCGCCCTCGCCCGCTACCCGCTGCCGGGCATGCGCGGCCACATTCAGCTTGTGATCGAGCCGATGCAGGGGCCGTTCCGCAAGCGCGCTCTCCGCTTCCTGCCGCTGCTCGAAAAGGGCCTCCCCAGCATGTGGGGCGCGTACGCCCAGCTCTTCGTGGACATCCAGCTGGCCCGCGGCTGGCGCCGGGCCGTGCTCTGGCCGCTTGGCATCCTGATGGGCGGTTGGAAGATGTGGGGCATTGTCCGCAAGTTCTCGGCCGCGGCCTCGCCCGACGCCAAGCCCGCCCCCGGCGGCAGCGACGGCCAGACCAGCCGCTCGCACGAGAAAGAGGACAAGGTCGCCGGCGCCAAAGATAAGGTGAACCGTCTGCTCTTCCTGGCCAACGTGCGCATCAGCGTGATCGGCCCCAAGGGCCAGGGCGACATCCTCATGCAGAAGATCCAAGAGATCGCGAGCACCTTCCAGCAGTTCTCCATCCCCACCTCAAACGGCTTCGTGGCGGCCAAGATCCAGACGGCCGCGACCCTGCCGCTGGGCATGCAGATGCGCCCGTACGCGCTCTCATCCGAGGAGCTGGCCACGCTCTGGCATGTGCCGACCAGCCTGGTGCAGACAGCCAACCTGGAGCGCGTGGTGTCCAAAAAACTCGAACCGCCGGTGAACCTGCCCATTCCGGGTGTCACCGATCCGGAGGAGAACCTGACGTTGCTCGGCGAGTCGGTCTTCCACGGCCACCGCCTGCAGTTCGGTATCCGCCCCGACGACCGCCGTCGCCACGTCTACATCATCGGAAAGACCGGAATGGGAAAGTCGACGGTGCTGGAGAACATGATCTTCAGCGACATCATGGGCGGCAAGGGCGTGGGCGTGGTGGATCCGCACGGCGACCTGATCAACGCGGCGATGCGCTTTATGCCCAAGTCGCGCCTCAACGACGTCATCCTCTTTGATCCTGCCGACCGCGACTGGCCGATCTCGTTCAACATGCTCGAGTGCCCGGACCCGGGCCAGCGCCCGCTGATCGCTTCAGGCCTGATGTCGGTCTTCATCAAGCTTTGGCCGGAGGCCTTCTCCGGACGCATGGAGTACATCCTGCGCAACACGCTCCTGGCGCTGCTGGAAAACGAGGGCTCGTCGATGCTCGGCATCCTGCGCATGTTCGCCGATGATGCCTACCGCCTGAAGATCGTCAGCAACGTGCAGGACCCGGTGGTGCGCACCTTCTGGGACTCGGAATTCACGAGCTGGAGCGATAAGTACCGCACCGAGGCCTTGGCTTCCATCCAGAACAAAGTCGGCCAGCTGATGTCCACGCCGGTAATGCGCAACATCGTCGGCCAGGTGCGCAGCACGCTTAACGTCCGCCAGGCGATGGACAGCGGCAAGGTCATCCTCGTGAACCTCTCCAAGGGAAAGATCGGCGAGGACACCTCGGCCTTCCTGGGTTCTATGCTCGTGACCAAGTTCCAGATCGACGCCATGAGCCGCGCCGACATCCCCGAGAAGGAGCGCCGCGACTTCTACCTGTACGTCGACGAGTTCCAGAACTTCGCCACCGAGTCGTTCGCCACCATCCTCTCGGAGGCCCGTAAGTACCGTTTGGCGCTCACCATGGCCAACCAGTACGTCGGCCAGCTCATCATCGGCCAGGGCAACACGTCGCTCCGCGACGCCGTCTTCGGCAACGTCGGCTCGATGGTCAGTTTCCAGGTGGGCAGCGACGACGCCGAGATCTTGAGCCAGCAGTTCGAGGAGATGGTCAGCACCAAAGACATCCTCAGCCTTCCCAAGTACCACGCCTACGTCCGCCTGATGATCGACGGTATCCCGAGCAAGCCGTTCTCGGTCGGTACCCTGCCGCCGCCCAAGTTTGAGGCCGATAGCGGCCGCGAGGAGATGGTCCGCAAGCTCTCGCGCGAGCGCTACAGCGAGAAACGTGAGGTGGTGGAGGAGAAGATCGCGCGCTGGGCCAGCGGCACGTCCGAGGCTCGCCAGGCCGCCACGGCCGTGCGCACCCAGGCTGCGGCCGGCGCCAAGGCCAAGGAGAAAGAAGAGGAGGAGATGAAGAAAGCGCGCGCCAAGAAGATGACGCTGGAGCAGTACCGCGCCTGGCGCGATAAGGAGATGTGGACCAACGAGTACAACGCTCTCAAGAAGAAGCAGATGCTCGGCACGCCCTTCACGCCCGACGACGAGGCGAAGTTCGCGGACTACGCCGCCAAACTCGCCGCCGTGGGCGCGCCGCTGCCGCCCGTCAGCAAATCGATGGTCCAGGCTGCCGCCGAGGCGCTGGGCCTGCCGGTGGAGCAGGTGGCCGCCCAGTACGGCGTGGACATGACGCCGCTCAACGCCGTGGCTCCTGCAGCCGCCGCGCCAGCCCCGGCCGCTCCTGCACCTGCGCCGGCTCCCGGGCCGGCGGCCAAGCCTGCCTCGCGCGGACCGCGCAAGCCGCGCTGAAAAAACCCCAGCGCGGATAGGCGCTGGGGCGGTGATGTTCGCAAATTCGGCTCACGGAATTGGACGTGCGTAGTCAGGCTCCCATCCGAGCCGGTTCACTGACGGGTCAGATCTTGAGCAGTTCGCCGTGGCTGGCGAACGCGTCGCGGAGGTGCTTCTTGCCGTAGCTCTTGGCGACGGTGCCGCGGCCTTCGGCGTGGGCCCAGGGGCTATCCTTCAGGAGGCGCGAGGCGATGGGCAGGAACAGCGGGGGGACCTTGGGGTCCGGGGTGATCACGAGCTGGCCATTGGGGCGGATGTGGGCCTGGAACTGCAGGAAGCCCGGCTCCGGGGGGACCCAGAGCTGGGGGACGATGACGGCGTAGTTGTCGTCCTGACGGACGGGGACGCCGTCGCCGGACTTGAGGAGCTGGATGAGCTGGAAACCGGCGGAGCAGAAGTGGGCCATGGCCTGCGCGGCCTCGGCCCCGGCGGGGGTCACGATGGTGGTGCCGACGTCCACGAGGACGCGGCCTTCGGCGAGGTGCGTGAGGACCGGGAGCTGCTCGGCGACGAGACGTCGCGCCGAGTAGTCCTGTCCCACCACGGCGGTGCGGAACGGGGTCATGGATCGATCTCCTGATGCGGGTTAGTGTGAGCCGACGAAGCGAACGAACATCTCGGCGACTGTACTCCTCCTTTTTGTCAAAAAGCGAGAGGGTGCGAGGATAGTCGTCCGACGGCGTGTTTGGGCCTTTGGCAAGCGATTGTCGGGGCAGCCGGAGGTATCGTGGCCGCGATTTCTTCCCCATCCCACCCATGATGATGCCCATGATGGCTTCCTCCGGCGGCGGTTGGCTCCCGGCCGTCCTCGCCCTGTCTCATTTGCTCTTTTTCGTCGGTCTCGTGCTCCTGTTGGCCTGGGCCATCAAGCACCTGAGCGGCGAGCGCCAGAAGTATTGGGGCGGCATGTGCATCCTGGCCGCCGTCGCGCTCTGGGTGATCGCCATGGTCGCCTCGGCCGCCATGGGTCGCGGCATGATGGGCATGGGCGCCCCCGGACGTCCGTCCATTGACGTTCCCGCACCGCGCCCGGGTGTCGGAGAGGACGCCGGCGCCAAGGCTTCCAAGGCCGCCGCTCGCTCGTCGGCCGCCGCCGCCCGCTCCGTCGGAAGCTCGTCGTCCACGAAGTAACTCTCGTCTCTAGTCATCAAGACGGCGCTTCTGCTCAGGCGGGGCGCCGTTTTTAGAGGTCGGCGTAGGTGGCGCGCGTCACTTTCATCTTCACCAGCAGTTCCGCGGCCGTCTGGTCCGTGAGCGTCTGCAGCTCGGTCTGGCGCTGGGGATCCAGGTCGAAGTCGGTGCCCACGGGCGTGGGCGCGCCGGGGTGGACCATCAACTCGATGGTGCCCTCGGCCGGCAAGCGCGACATGGTGTGGCGGAAGTTCTTGGCCGACATGCGGCCCACGAGCGCGAGCCCGCGGAACGTATCGGTACCAATAATGCCCTCGGCAGCGTAGAGCGCGCGCGCGGCGTCGGCGCGAGCCGAGACCTCCTTGAGCGGCGCCAGCTCGGGCTCGGGGATCTCGTAGCCGAAGGGCGGCAGCGGTTCGCTCGGCAGGCGCACGCGCAGGATGCCGTAGCGCAGTAGCACCGGGATGATGAGCGGCACGAGTACTGGGTGGCAGTGCAGGTGGTCGACGCTGGAGAGGTGTGTGGGCTGGCCGTGCACGTCGAGGCACCACTCCAGCTGCGCGCGGATCTCGCGCTCCAGATGGGCGCGGTCGGTCTCGCCCTCACGCAGCCGTCGTTCGAGCTCGCGGCGTCCGGCGAAGGCGCCGTTTGGCAAGACGAGGCTTTCGACCGTGCCGCCCGGCGAGAGCGGTTCACCGCTGGTGAGCACCAGGTGTAGGCCTACGGGCAGCCGCCTCTCGCGGGCGCGCTTGCCGGCCTGGTCGCTGTCGCTGCCGTTGGGAATGAGGCCGGCGCCCGTCACCAGGCCCTGCTCGGCGCACAAAAAGATGCCGTGCGAGCGCGGGGGGTTGGCGCCCAAATCATCGGCGGTGATGAGCATGCGGCGGGACACGTAGGCAGCATACGCGGGCGCAAAAAAAGACCCCAGGCGAACCTGGGGTCTAATCGTCCGGACCGGGACGTCAGACTGGCTGTTTTTGTGGCCAGACGACATTGAGGCAGACGAGCGACGTCGTGATGAGCACCGCGCCCAGCGCCAGTGACAGCAGCAGGACGGTATCGAGACCGGCCTCGCCGTCGAGCAGGCTGCCGATGCCGAGACTGGCGGCGACCATTGCGGCGCGCAGGCAGGCCCCTTGCAGGGCTTGCACGCGGCTGCGGACGCGGTCATTCACCAGCCGATGCAGCAGATCGCTGCCGAGCGTGGAGATGGCCCCGAAGCAGCTGCGCCCCAGTATGAGCAGGGCGATACCGACGTAGCCGCCGACAAGGATCATGCCGCCGAGCGCAAGCCCGAGCAGGATGGCGACCGAGAGCAGAAGCACGCGGTCATCGATCCTCGTCTCCAGCCGGTGCGTCCAGCGGGCCGCGCAGGAACTCATCATCTGGCCGGCTGCTTGCGAGCAGCCGAGCACCCATTCGGGCGTGCCGACCTGTAGGTGATAGGCGGGAGCGATCCAGCCCAGCACGCTGACGGCCGTCAGGAAGATGATGTTCACCGCCATGACGGTCCGCAGGCGCCAGCCCGGTTGGAGTACGGCGCCCAGCGCTTGCCGGAGCGAGACGTGGGCCGTCTTGTCGAGCGGCGGCTGGACCAAGCGGTTGCAGCAGAGCGCGCCGACGGCGAAGGCCGGGAAGGTCAGCCAGAGGGTGAGCCTCAGGCTGGCCATGCCCACCAGGCCGCCGATGACGCTCGTCAGTCCGAGCGTGAGCAGCGAGACGAAGAACAGCGCGCCGATCGTCCGACGGAAGTCCGTCGGGCGGCCGAGCGCCGCCAGCGTGGCGTAGGTGATCGTCTCCAGGCCCGCCGCGTGGCAGGCCACGAGCACGGCGAGCAGGACGTTGCCCAGGGCGAAGGCGGCGAAGCAGGTGCCGTTGGCATGCACCAAGAAGCTCAGCATGCCGGCCAGGAAGCCGGCGGTGAGCACCTTCTTGCAGCCATAGCGGTCCGCTGCCATCCCCGCGGGGATCTGCAGCAGCATGACGCTGCCGGTGAAGATCGCCTCCAAGGCGAAGATCTCGCGCCAGCTCAGGCCATTCTCACGCAGAAACAGGAAGAACACGGGCAGGAAGAACTGGGTGCCCATGCAGATCTGCACGGCAAACAGGACTTTCAGATTCCGTTCCATGACGGCTCCTTTCGATCGGGTTGCGAGTCGGGTCGGGTGTTTGGTCCGGACGGTGTAAAGAGCGCGAATGACCGAAATCATTCGTCCGGTGATTCAACAGGAAAATCACTCAATGTCAAAAATTTGGTTCGTCTCTTCTGCAAAACAAAAAAGAACCCCGCCACGGTGTGGCGGGGTAAGAGTTGGTTCGGCTCCGAATTGTTTTGATCAGCCCGTGACGGCCGGCTCCATGTAGCCGCTGGCCGTGTACGGGTCGAGGCGGCGGTAGCGGCGGAGGATCACGTCGCTGGTGTCCACGATCCACAGGCCGTCCTCCGAGAGGTCCAGGCCGGGGTAGATCGTGTTGGGGTTCGGGGACTCCTCCGGCGGGTGGAAGAGGGACAACGCGTCCCAGATCATCCGTCCGGTGCGGCCCAGCTTGTCTTTGGGCCCGACGATGCGGATCGGTTCCTGGGAGTAGCCCGAGGTCATGCCGATGCCCTCGTCGAGAGCGTCCTGGTCCTGGTGGCGGCAGAGCCAGTAGCCCTGCCGGACTTCCTCTTCGGTGCAGAAGCGGTGGTAGAGCGCCTCATCCGTGGGCTGTGGCTGGCCGGACAGGATCTCGGCGAGGTAGCACACGGCCGTGTCCTGGCCGAAGACCAGCGGGCCGCCGAGCAGGACGCCGATGCGGATCTGGATCTTGGCCTCTTCCTTCGCCTCGCGGCTCAAGGTCTGCACGTCGTCCTCGCCGTCGTCCTGGCCGCCGCCGATGAGGCAGACTTGGCCGGCGGTCGGGCCGAACTTGCGCCAGCTCAGCAGGACGGTGCCGGGAGTGCTGGCGGTCGGCTTGCGGATAATGCCGGCGAACACGCCACGGGTCGGCTTCTTCGGGGTCTCGGCCATGGTCTCTCTCCTTGGGTTTCGATCTCGGTCTCTTTCGGAGCCGATGCTGTGAATACCGCACAGTGCGGTGGAACTAATGTCTAATTAATCATTTATTGTCTATTTTGTCAATATTCTTGGCTCAAAGCGGGAAGCAGCCGATAGAACCATAAATACCAGCATTGTCGCTTGTTTGTGGGCTTCCTCGCTTTGTATCCTCGTCGCCATGCCCTCCCTCCGGACTCTCGCGGCCGCGGTCGCCTGCGCCTTGGTGTTGTCCGCCTGCCGCGCCGCCATCGCCCCGCCCTACAACGACGCTCCGCGCGAGCCGACGGCCCGCTCGTCCTCGTCCAAGCAGTACTCCTCTAAGACGAAGAAGTCGGCCGCCAAGTCCTCCTCCAAGCCGGCCGAAGCGGCCACCGGGTGGACTGGCAGTTGCGACTCTCAGGGCACCTGCGATCGCAGTGACCGGGTGTGCGCCGCCGAAGGCACGCTCTGCGTCTTCGCCGATGCCGGGCCCGTGGGCTCCTGCTTCACGCTTGAGCAGCGCAAGCACTGTCTGCCTGGGCGCTGAGCGCGCACGCAAAAAAGAAGGCGCACCGCGTGGTGCCCCTTCTGTGTTTTCCCCAATAGGGGATTCGGCAGGCCTTATTTCTGTGTCGCTTCCCAGAGTCTGCGCTCGTGTTCGCGGGCGATCGCGGGGTCGATCTGGAACACATGGCCGTGCTCGATCAGGTGCTCGCAGATCTTTGGCGCAAGGGGCTTCATTGGTAGTGTTTCCCCCCGTCCTTCGCAAAAGATAGTCGACTCTGACCCGCAGCCTGCGCATTGCTCGTGAAGATGTGGCAACCCAGTCCCGCAGGCTCCGCAGTTGTGCAGTACCCCGCCATTGTGTGCCCCCAGTATTTCTTCTCTTTCTGGACGGTACGAATTAATGAAGACAATACTCGCATCGATCAATTCACTTGAAGGAGCACGACGATCATTGAGGATATTTTCCCATGGTCGATCGGTGAAGATCGTCAATGATGAGACATGCTTGGGCCATCTAGTGATGTAGATCGTCACTGCATCTTGCCACTTATCTATCACTGGAGGGGTGTCGGACCAGAGCCAGTCAGCCGCTCGGTGCTGATGGTTGTTCATCAGGCGGACTAAAGCGTGAGCTCCTTCACAGTACCCATAGCGCAAGCCGCCCTTCCTCTCTAGCAGAAGGCTGTGGGTGGCTCCGGGAATGAGGCAGTGTGGGGTGAAGAAGTTGTAGTATCCTTTCTTCTTCTTCTTCATTTCTTCGATCATCTCTGCGATTTCCTGCCTACTGAGATGCGGCGAGATTTTGGCAATGTCATCAATCGTGGGATTCTCAACTCGCGCCTGCGAGAGGGCGATCAGATTCTGACGGTACGTTTCGCGATCCATTCGACTCAGACCTTTGCAGCTGAATGCGCAGGTGAATACCTGCCGATGAAGTAAAGTAACTTCGTATATTATAAAATATTGTATGAAATAAGCAATCAATGCTCATTGAGATGAATGGCAGCGTACTATTCAACGTCTCACGATAGGTACACACACAAAAAAGAAGGCGCACCGCGTGGTGCCCCTTCTGTGTTTTTCCCCGGTAGGGGACATTCGGCAGGCCTTATTTCTTCGTCGCTTCCCACAGTGTTCGCTCTATTCGGCGGGCGATGGCGGGGTCGATCTGGAACACGTGGCCGTGCTCGATCAGGTGCTGGCAGATCTTTGGACTGAGCGGCGTGTTTGGCTCCTCCACAAGATTGGTTTTCTTTTGGCACACGGCGCACACCGCTTTGAGATGCTCTAGTCCTGAACCGCAGTTTCCGCAGTTGTATGCGACATGGTCCCCGCACCCTTCTCGTATTTCATCGGCTTCTAGGCGGCACAGCGTGAGCCACACAATGCTCGCATCGATCAATTCGCTCTGGGGGGCGCTCCAATCATTGGAAATGTCATTCAATCGTCGCGCGGTGAAGACCGTGAGCATCAACGGTTTCATTGGCCTAGTAACGTATAGACTCAAGACACTTTTCCAGTCGCCGATGCTCGGAAGAGTCTCGGGCCAGCGCCAGTTCATCGCTTCGGAGTGAAAGTGGACAGGCGCAACGAGGCGAGATGTTGCGATCGGCCCATTGCAGTACGCATAGTGCAGGCGTCCATCGTCTACCTTGAGCATAGTCAGACAGTGACTGGCGCCCGGAATCAGGACATGTGGCGCGAGGAAGGAGCAAAACCCTTGTTCATCGAACGCTACGAGCATTTCCTCTATTTGCCTCTTACTCACATGTGGACAGACCGTAGCGATGTCTTCGGTCGTGACATGTTCGATGGCTTTTTTGGAGAGGGTGATCAGATTCTGACGGTACGTTTCGCGATCCATTCGACTCAGACCTTTGCAGCTGAATGCGCAGGTGAATACCTGCCGATGAAGTAAAGTAACTTCGTATATTATAGAATAATATAATAAATGAGCAATTATCGCGTATATACCATCAGAGGACCATTTAGCTGGTGTTTTATTGACTATAATAGAAATAGTTTTATGGTGTACTAGCTGTTTCTTCACTGAGATCGGCTTGGTTTAGTGCGAGGTATTGAGGAGATGTCGAAGGACGATTGGATGGAGTGGGTCCGGATGGCCGTGGGCTCGTTGCTCGGCCTCGCGGCCGGCTCCGCCGCGGGCTACTGGGGCGCGCAGCTGCTGCCCTGGTGGCTGTTGTCGCTCGCCTTGGGTCTCGCCGCCGCGGCCAGCTGGCTGCCGGCGAAGCGCCTCCTCCCGTGGGCGAAGATGAAGGTCGATAATAGCCTCATCGAGGGGGCGATGGACCTCGTCCTGACCTTCCTGGAGAACGCGTTCCTCGCCTTGCCCTTCGTGGCGTGGCTCGCCGGCCTCTGGCTCGCATCGGCTATCGGTGCGTGGGTCTCGGCCGATTGGCGCGTCGCCTTGGGCGTCGCGGCCTGGCCGCTGGTGACGATCACGATCTATGTGGCCAAGATCCACCTCGACGAATGGCTCGAGGAACGCCGTTGGAGTCAACTCAACGGAGACAGGGGGAAAACCAAGACCGATTGAGGCGTCACTGGCGCCACTTGAAACAGACTCGGGGGAACGCCACATGGCGGGCCCCTTCTTTTTGTTGTGCGTCAGGCGCCGACCCGGGCGACGGCGTAGACTGACGTGCCGAAGGGGAGCGGTAGAGCCAACGAGAGCTTGGCCTCAAGTCGCCCGAGCGCGGCGAGCGGACCGTTGATCGGCGGCAGCCGTAGCTCGCGCTGTTCCAGGCGCTGGCCGTCGCGTCCGCCCAGGCGGCGGTGCAGCAATGCCGGCAGCCACAGGTACGAGAAGAGGTGGCTCGTGTGGACTACGTCGAAGCCGCTCTGCCTTAAGAGTTCTAAGAGCGTGGCGCGCGTGTAGCGGCGGCGGTGGCCCAAGAACACGTCGCGCGCGCTCCACAAGAACGGGTGCGCCGGCACCGAAGCGATCAGTACACCTCCTGGCGCCAGAATGCGCCGGGCTTGGGCCAGCACTGCGGCCGGATCGTCGAGGTGCTCGAGCACGTCCAGCAGCGTGACCACGTCGTAGGTGCGGTCGAATTCCGGCCAACGCTCTTGGGCGATGTCCTGCAGTCGGAGCGCCACAGTCGGGCTGCGCTGGCGGCAGTGGATGAGCGACTCGATGTAGCCGTCCACGCCGAGTGCGTGCGAGCCGGGAAAAGTATCCTCAATGTCTTTCAGAAGGGTGCCGTTGCCGCAGCCGATATCCAAAAAATTCAGCGGCGGTCGCGCGAAGCGGCGCACACAATCGAGCACCAGGGCGCGGCGCTCGGCCGCCCAGTAGTGCCGGTCCTCCGACATATTCAGCGTGTGCAGCGAGGCTAGGTCGAAGTGGATCGCGCCGGGCGTCGCGGCCGGATCGGCCTCGATGCCGTGCGCGCGTAAGACGTCATCCAGACTCTGGCCGGTGGCGGCTGGGGAGGCGAGCATCCGCGACCACGATACGGCAAGGCGGTCCCCGCCGAAACGAGTCTCAGATGCCCTGTGCCATACGCACGATCACGTAGGCGCTCATCAGGAGCGCGGTGCCCGTCATGACGACTGCAAACACGATGAGGGCGGTGAGGGCGAGCTTCAAGCGGCGCAGCACGACGGCGATGTCCTTCGAGAAGGGCAGGCCGGCGACGGCGCCGAAGAGATATTTTTGCAGGTTCATGCCCTAGACGACGCCAGGGGCGATCGAACCTTACGGCGATCTCAGCCGTGGCTCGGATCCATCCACGTCAGACCCCAACCATGGCCATCCAGATCGTAGAAGCCGCACTGGTACATGAAGCCGTAGTCCTCGGGCTCATGCGCCTTGGTTCCGCCTGCAGCGACCGCCTTCGCCACCAGCGCGTCGAGCGCCTCGCGGCTCTCGCACGTCAGGCTGAGTAGCACTTGGCAGGACTTCGTCGCGTCGGCGATGGGCTTGGGCGAGATCTCTTGGAACTTCTCCGGCGTGGTCATCATCACGGAGATGGTGTCGCTGATGATGATGCGCGCCGTCGTGCCATCCGACATCTGGGGGTCGGCTTGGTAGCCCAGCGCCTCATAAAACGCCCGCGACTTCTGGGGGTCTTTGACGGGCAGGCTGATGAAAATTTGGGTCGGCATGGCAGAGGGAGGGAACCTGTGATTGAGATGGTGGACGAGATTAGAACGAGTTGGAACACACTGCTGGCCTGCTTAGAACAGATGTCAGGTGGCGTTGCTAATACAACAGTGGTGCCAATTGCCTGATCAGATCCTTCGTAGGGAGAATAGCAGCTAGATAACAGGTTGGAGTGGAACTATTCAACTGCTGCCATATCAGGGCAGTCAACGTTGTATTTAGCCTGGGTGGTGAGGGGATTTTTCTGAACGGGTATATCGAGTGGATCTACGCCAGAGGCTCTCATAAATGCGTAAGGTATCATTCGCTCAATCTGGACACTTTCTGCGGTGTCACAACCTAGTTGAGCCAATCCTTTCTCTGTCTCAGAAATACGGTATGCATGTTCGGCTCTAAGCTCGTTTATTGTTTTTTCGAGGCTGCTAATGCGGGCTTCGAGAGCGGTTATTTCGCTACTAGTGCTACTTTGGCAGCCAGTTAACGAGAAGGAGAGGATTAATACGCATACGAGGGGGAGTGTTTTCATAGATCAGCTTTGAAGGGGTTCTTGCCATAAACAACGTACAAAACCACTCCATACAGACCGATTAGTACTAGATATACTAAGGGACCAATTAGAAGGAAGAGACATTCAGGGAAGACACTATAGTCATGCCAATACTTCATTTGGATTACCTTATCGGAACCCTTTAAAGCATTGAAAAACTTATCTTGGATCTCCCATTTATATTCAGTCTCAAACACAGTCTGCATTTCGTAGAGGCTAAGCCCTCTCTTTATGGGCTTTTCTCTCCCATCATTCTCAACAACCTCTTCGTTGGAAGCGGCGATCATCCTGTCGATAAAGTCGGCGCTGGCGTTATAATTGTTCACCACTTGAACGGTGCCTTTATGAGATGAATAGCCTCGTTCAAAGTCGTAGATCTCGCGCCGCTCCTTGTCTCCATCTATTGATAGTCCTGTGACAAGTAGACTGAATAGCACAGCAAGCAGCGTGACCGTGAAGATGATCACTTTTAAAAGTCGATGCCACCATTTTTGATTTAGCCGATGGGAGAATGGGAATATTTTCATAGCGGAATCTATCTGGAATTTTGCCTGTAATATTCTTCACATCCCTCGTTGAAAGAGGCTGAATTTCCGTTGCAGTTACCGCCCGTTCTCTCTGCCCATTCATACCCAGCATTGTGGCCACTTCCCTCGTCATAAGGATTGCCTGTCTCCTCCTGCTTGTCGTAAGAGTTCCTAGGTGTGTCACCCTGGTAGCTATTGCCGCTTGAGCATCCGCCTAAAAGAACCAGAAGTGAGATCGCAAAAATGCGAGGGGAGAGCTTCATTACCTTGGAAGGTACACTAAATCTCAGTCGATTTCGAGGTTTACAATGGGTCCTATGGGATCCTATGGCTTCGAAAACATCGACTCTTCTCGCTCGCTGAGCATGCAAGACCTCAAGAGAATGCGCTTCTTCGAGGGTAAGGGTATTTGCAATCAAAAAATCAGTTGGTCAAAGAACAGCGAGAGAACAGCGAGCGTGACTGCAACGACTACCCTCCAGGGCGCTGAAGGGGGCTTCCTCCAATTGGGGTACACCTCAAGGGACAGGCGAAGTGGTGAGGTGCACGAGATGGACTATCGGGTATCTCTGACATCGGTTCCGTGCCGCTTCGGTGGTAGGAAATGGTACTACCGCTGCCCTAATAAGGGCTGCCAGCGTCGCTGTCGGGTTCTCTACAGTTATCGTGAGTTCTTTATCTGCAGACGCTGCACAGGGCTTTGGTACGACTCCCAGACCTATACTGTCGATCGATACCGCGTGCTCAATAACCTCTTCAAGGCCGAGCGCCTAGAACAGGTAAATAACAGGAGGTATTACAGGGGTAAACCCACTCGTTGGTATCGGCGCTATTTGAAGCTTACTGGCTGTAAAGAGGGGATGGAGCTGATGAGGTATCACTGTCTTCTTGAACAGCAGTCC
>JAGOUB010000092.1 GCA_018061525.1 Candidatus Peribacteraceae bacterium | reverse complement strand
CTCAAACTCTTCGAGCCGGCCGGTTTCGCGCGTGGGCAGGTGGACGGATTTGTAGGACGAATAGCGCCCGTACTTGTCGCCCTTCACCTCGATCGTCGACTGGTACGAAACCGGCAATCCTTCCATGAGGATGCGCACGCCGTCCTCGATCTCCCAGCGGCCGTCGTCGTCTTCAGTCCCGTAGAAACGCACCCAAGTAGCCTTAGGGTCGGCGGCGTGCTTTTTGAGGAATGCGCGGGCGGCGACGATGTCGACGGGGGTCGTGGATCCGGGGAGGACGAACGTGGGCGGATCGATGGCGTCGTCGTAGATGGTGAAGGACTTGCCGTTTACCGTCGTCTCGATCGGGACGATCTTCGACTTCTTCACGTGGACCGAAGGAACGATGCGGATCTGGGCCGAGGGCTCAGTCTTGGCGAAATAGTCGCGCCTCAGGTTGCTGCGCTTATCGGACTCCGCGAACGTGAGCGTGACCTTGTCCGGCTTCACATCACCGAACCCCTTGGGCAGCTTTTCGCCGGGATCGTCGGTGGTATCGGAAGCGAGCGGCTTCCAGAGCGCGCGACGGTCCTTGAGCTCGCGCTGCTCAAGCGCCAGGTCGTACTGGTGGCCGCCCTTGGGCGCCAGGAAGTAGCCGAAGCTGTTGAGTGAGAGCTCGCGCAGCGCCTTGTACGCCGGATCGAATTCGACGTTGCGGTTGGAGTATTCGGGCGAGACGCGGATGGCCTTGGGCTGGGCCGCCTCGGGCAGGGCGCGGGCGCGCTCGAGCACCTGGGTGGCCGTCAGCGGCTTCTCCTCGCCGTCCACCAGGAAGGCGGCGGCGTTGCCGGGATCGCCGCCGGCGAGACGGCGCTTGTCACGTTCGCCGAGCAAGCGGACCGAGCAGTGGTTGAAGCCGGCGAGCAGCTTGGCCGGACCGTTGTCGGGCACGTAGGTCTTCTTCTCCTTCCAACTCTCGTGGCCGTAGACGCCCAGGTCCTCAACCTCCTCGGTCGTGTAGCGGGTGAAGAAGACGCCGAACTCCTTGAGGCACATCTCCTTGAAGGCGTTGAAGGCCGCCTCTTCGCCATGATTGAAATCGAGCGCTTTGCCGGTCCCAAAGAGGACAGCCAGTTTCTTGCCTTCGGGGACTTTCGTCGCCTTCACCTTCGCCATCATTTCGGCGGCCGTCCGGAGCTTAAAGTCGGCAGAGAGCCCACTGCCATCAAAGACGCGGTTGTTGGCGGTCGGCTTTTTCACTTCGTCCGGATCCCAGCCGCGAAAGCAGATTTGAACGAGGTGGTATTTCTTCTCCCACTCGACCTGGCTCTCAGCGGTGCTCGGCGTGTCCTTGTCGCCGTCGCGGACGATTTGCTCCAGCTTGACCCGCTGGTGCCTCTCGCCGCCGGAGTACGCCGTCATGGACGGCACCTGCAGCTCCCACTGGAGGTACTCGCAGATGCTTGGCGGATCGACGAAGCCGGGATTGGCCGAGCTGCCGGGCTTCGTCTCGAAGACGACCCACTCCAGCTTGCCGTCCTTCTTCTTGGCGGCGAGGAACGTCTTCAACTCCGATGCGGTCATCGCCTTTCCGTCGACAGCATAGCCGTAGACGACGTCCTTTTCCTTGTCGTACCGCCCCTTGGGCTCGGTACCGGGGCCGAGCACGACCACGTGCACCGAGGGCGGGCGGGCGAAGATGTCCTTTGCCTCCTTGGCCCAATCGCGGTCAGGCGCCGCGAACGGACCGGCCACCGGCTTGGGCTTGGGAGTCACCTTGAGCGTGTGCGTCGGGCGGGTCTTGTCGTTGTTGAATGAGAAGCCGATGTCGCCGGCCTTGCGGACGACGATGGAGATCCGATCGCCCTCGCGACGGGCGGCGAAGAGGCCGCCGGTCTCGCTCTCGACCAGCGCCTTGCCGGGCTCGAGCACCCACTCCTTGGGCTTGGCGTCGATGATCACGCTGATCGTGATGTTCTTCGTGGCGGGACGCACGACGCCCTCCACACCTCTGTCCTCCACGGTCTCGCGCGGTAGGTCGATGATGTGCGCCTCAACCTCTTCCTTGGGTTCGATCTTGTCGGGCGGTACGGCGGGCACGTCCATCTTCGGCGCGGGAGCGGGCGCCATCTTGGGGACACCGCCATCAGGAACGGGATCATCACTGCGAAGCGGACGCTCGCCGGGACCGGAGCCTCCGCCGGCATCACCGCTGCTGGGACCCGATCCGGTGCCGGTGCCGAAACCGTTGCCGCTGCCACCCATGAGGTAGCGCAAGCCAAAGAAGGCCAAGACGGCGATACCCGCGCGCTTCATGGCGCGACCCATACGGCGACCGAAGCCAGGGTGCCCATCGTCGCCAACTACCAACTGCTTGAGCTTCTCCCAGGCGGTGAACACGGCGAGCGTGACGCCGCCGAGAACGACGGCCTGCGGGACGATATTACCCTGGCTGAGGTTCCGGAGCGTCGGCCGGATGCCTCCTTGAACGCCGGAGATCATCTGACTACCCTCACGCATCAACTCGTTGCCGAAGTCGCGCGTCTGCAGGAGTGCATTACCAGCCGTAGAACCGCCAGTGCGCTCGATGCGCTGCAATTCCAAGTTCGACTGCTCCACCCGCCCGCGCAACTGCTGGAGACGGCCATACGTCGTCGTGTCGGGGGTGGTGGCCGGCAGCCTGATGGCGAAGGGATTGCGGAAGAGCGGACGATCGTCGGCCGTGGTGCGCAGGCTGGTGCGCACCTCGTCGAGGAGGTCTTGGAGGATGGCGCGATTCACGCGCAGCACAACGGCACGCACTTCGGGGGCCAGCACAGCCAAGCGGCCGGTGACGGCGCGAGCACGTTCCAGGCGGGTTTCGACCGTGTCGGCTTCCGCGCCGCGGATATAGGCGCGCAGAGCCGCCTCACCTTCGCCCACCTTGGTGGCGAGCGTTTCGGCCGACAGTTCGATGGGCGGGGTCGGGACCATAGAGAAATCCGTTCAGTATACCAGAAAACGCCTCTTTGGGCCAGATAAGACAAAAAAGCACCCCATCCTTGCGGATGGGGGCGAATGGTTCGGAACGCCTGGTCTCAGACTCAGAAGTTGAAGTACTGGTCGCCCTCGGGTGCTGTCACTTGGTGGGCCGCAGCACAGTAGGTGGTAACCCGGCCCTCGCTGAGGGCGAGAGTCTTGTAGCCACCGGTCGCGCCACCGCAATCGACCGTGATCGTCCGCGGAGAGTAGTTTCCGCGGCTGCCGTGAGCGGAACTCACGATGCAGTCGTTGAGGAACCGGAAGACCAGCAACATCGCGAATGGAACCAGGAGGACACCGATTAGGAGCGGGGGCACTGCGGCAAAGAACGCATCCATCGGAACACCTGCGAGACGAGGCAAAGATCGGATTCGGAACCAATCGGTATTGAAACATATATTATAACATATGTCAATATTACTACCAGGTAGGATTCGAGCATGAAGACCCTCCCCGATCGCCTCGTCTTGCCCCTCCTCTTGGCTACGCTCTTGAGCGGCCTGCTCTTTGCCACCGTGCGGCAGACGCTGCGCGCCATCGCCGACGATCCGCAGGTGCAGATCGCCGAGGATGCAGCCGTGGCGCTGGAGATCGGCGTAGAGCCCCGGTCGCTGCTGCCGGGCATGCAGACCGAAGTAGAGCGCAGCCTCTCACCATTCATCGCCGTCTACGACCCCGACGGCGTACCGTTGGTCTCGTCCGCGCTGCTCGATGGCACGCTGCCCAAGCTGCCGAGCGACGTCCTCGACGCGACGCGCCAGCGTCGCCTGACCTGGACGCCCGAGCCGGGCGTGCGCATTGCGCTAGTGGTGCAACCCTACGCCGGGCAGAAGAGCGGCTTTGTGGCCGTTGGCCGATCGCTGCGCGAGACGGGACGACGTACCGCCGCCGCGGCCGCGATGATCGCCATCGGGTGGCTCCTGACCGTGGGTGCCATCGCTGCCGCCGGCACCTGGCAGGAACGCGCCAAAAAGCGCTCCTGAGGGCTGCGAACCGGGCATCGTCGCGCTACACTGGGTCATCATGACCGGACCCGCCGTCGCCATCGCCCCAGGGGAGCGCGCCTTCGATCTCCACCTGCACACCCA
>JAGOUB010000091.1 GCA_018061525.1 Candidatus Peribacteraceae bacterium | reverse complement strand
GTGTGGGTGATGGAGACACGCCAAATCATCGCCGACCTGCAGGCGATGTTGGCACGAGAGACGACGGGGAACTGATCAGCGCGCGGCCTTGCGGCGCACGACGGCCACCGGGGCCGGAACTGCGGCACGAGCTGCGGGGGCTGAACCGTGGCGCTTCGAGAAGGACCACCAGCTGTGGTACGAGGACCAAACCATCAGGCCGCCGATGAACATCAGGCTGCACGAGATGATGAAGGTGATCTTGTACATGGCGAAGGCGAACACGAGCACGGTCACCTGGCCGTTGAGGTTGTACTTCTGCAACTCCAGCTGCGTGGCAGCGCTGGTGGTCGGCTTGATCGTATTCGTCGGCGGACGAACGGGCTGCGTGGCCGTACGGGCGGCCAGGTTGCGAGCGGCGTCGGTCAGGACCTGCTGCTTCGTGGGAAGCTGCGAGAGCATGATGACGCTCTTCTCGTAGTACGGCGCCGCGAAGGCGAACGCGACATACATGCCGAAGAGGACGACGATGACGCCGGCCAGGGCCAGGCCCTGCGTGGCCTGCTGCTTGCTATGACGGAGAAGGTGGTGGGAGTCCATGGCGCGCATGCTACGTCGCCGGCGCGAGGAACGGTATTTCCTTGGCATGCGAAAAATGTTGTCACTATGCTCAGGCCGTGACTTCTCCCGTGCACTCCGGCTCAGCACCGCTGCGTCTCAGCCGCAGTCGGCTCGCTCTGTTCTTGGAGTGCGCGCGCTGCTTCCGCTTGGCCGTGGCTGGCGGCGCGCCGCGTCCCGACAACGGCCCGCTCCGCCTGCATTTGGCGATCGATACGCGGATGAAGCGCGAGTTCGACGAGCACCGGCTCGCTGGCCGCGCGCATCCGGCCATGACGCTCGCCGGCGTGGAGGCCGTGCCGCTCATTCATCCGCGTCTGGAGGAGTGGCGCGATTTCCGACGGGGGATCGCGGCCGTGCACGCCGCCTCGCACCTGGAACTCTACGGCGCCGTCGACGACCTGTGGGTCCATCCCGACGGACGCGTGTCGGTGGCCGACTACAAGGCGACAAGCGCGCGGCCGCCGGTTGGATTCGCAGGACCGAACTACGACGGCTACCGCCGCCAACTCGAGATCTACCGCTGGCTCGTCGAGGCGAATGGGCTACCCACCTTCGGTGAGGACTACTGGGTCGTGGCCAACGCCGACCCGGACCGCGAGAGCGAGGGCACGTTGCCGCTGGCCCTTTCCGTACTGCCCTACGCTGGCGACTGCCGCTGGGTACCCGACGCCCTGCGCGCCGCCCGCGAGTGCCTCGACGCCCCCGCGTTGCCTGCCCCGGCCCGGGAGTGCCGCTGGTGCCGCTACCGCCAGGCCGCCGCGGCTGCCGAAGCGGCCTGAAAGGGCTTCTCCTCCAGCGAAGATTTGCTAGAGTGGGCGGGCCCCCTTGGAGAGGTGGCTGAGTGGCCGAAAGCACCACACTGCTAATGTGGTATACGGGTCAAACTGTATCGAGGGTTCGAATCCCTCCCTCTCCGCCAGGTCTTGGCCGACCTGCCCGTCCGAACGTCGGTACGGGTTTTTTTTGATGGCCGCGGAGACGAGGTAGGATGGGCCCGTGCCCCAGATCGAACCCACCGGCCACATCCCCGTCCTGTTGGAGGAGACAATCCGTGTGCTCGACGCCAAACCGGGCGACCGCATCCTCGACGTGACGCTGGGACTCGGCGGCCATGCGGCCGCGCTGGCCGAGCACCTGCAGGGGAGGGGAGAGCTGGTGGCGCTCGATGCCGATGAGGCCAACCTGACGCTGGCCAAGGAGCGACTCGCCGGACTCCAGGTAGAGACGCACTTCATCCACGCGAACTTCGCCTCGATCGCCACGCTCAACCTCGGAGAATTCGATGTCATCCTGGCCGACCTGGGACTCAACTCACTGCATGTGGATGACGCGACGCGCGGCTTCTCGTTCCGCTTTGAGGGCCCGCTCGACCTGCGCTTCGACCGGGCCTTGGGGCAGACCGCCGCTGAGAAGATCGCCGAGTCATCGGAAGAGGAATTAATCACAGCGTTTCGCGAGTACGGCGAGCTGCGGTTTGCCGGCAAGCTGGCCGGCATCATCCAGCGCCGCGCGCCCAAGACCACCGGCGAACTGAAAGCCGCGGTGGAAGAGTGGGGCGGACGCCGGGCGCCCAGCCTGCTGCCGCAGGTGTTCCAAGCGCTGCGGGTATGGGTGAACGACGAGCTGGGAGCGCTCGACAAGCTGCTCGAAGCGGTGCCCGGCCTGCTGCGCCCGGGCGGCCGCGCTGGCATCATCAGCTTCCACTCGCTTGAGGACCGCCGCGTGAAGCACGCCTTCCGCGCCCTGACCGATCCGCCCCGCGACGAGCTCACGGGCAAGCGCGGCCTCGCCCCCTTCGAACTGCTCACGCCGAAAGCGATCCGCCCCGACCAGGCCGAGGTTGCCCAAAACTCCCGCTCGCGCAGCGCTCTGCTGCGCGCCATCCGCCGCCGATGACCGACCGCCCTTCCGACCAGGCCCCCGCTTCCCGCCGTTCGCTCGGCCGGATGGTGCAACAGAGCACGATGCTGCTCATGCTTTCCATTGGTTCGCTCATTCTGCTTTTGGCGCTCGTCATCCTCTTTCACGAGAACGCCAACGCCACCGAGGGCTATCGCCTGCGCTCATTGGAGCGCGAGCGCAATCAGCTCCACCTGGAGCGCGAAGTGCTGAACATGCAGATCGCCGAATCGCAATCGCTCGAGAATCTGGGCAAGGACCCCAAGATTTCGACCATGGCCATCCCCAAGAAGCCGACCTACGTCGATCCCTCGGCCCCGGTGAATCCCTGAAGGAGCCTAAAAATCGGCCCCGCCGCCCATTCCGCCGAGGCGGTTTTTTTGGTATAATAAAGGGATTCTCGTGACACAAACCCCCACCCCTCCCCGGCACTCCGCCTTCGTGGCGATCGGCGCCCTCGCGCTGGCGCTGGTGGTGGGCGGGCAGCTCTCCGGATACACGGCACCCTCGGGCTTGCGCGCCCAGAGTACGAGCAGCTCGCTCACGCCCAAGCCCTACTGCGGCAACTCCAAGGTGGACCCGGGCGAACAGTGCGACCTGGGCAACCGCAATGGCGGCAGCGATTGCAGTCGCGACTGCAAACTGCTCACCTGCGGCGACGGCATCATCAGCCCCTCGCGTTTCGAGGAGTGCGAACCGGTGAAGAGCGCCAACGGCTACGTGGTGCCCAATTGCGGCCGCGGCTGCGAAGCGCCTGCCTGCGATGAGGACGGCGAGAACTGCACCGGCGGCTGCAAGTGGGTCTTCAAACCCGCCTGCGGCAACGGCCTGTCCTCGTCCTCGAGCAGCAGCGCCGTGTCGTCCTCGACCACGTCGTCCTCGTCCCAGAGCAGCACCAGCTCTTCCTCGTCTTCGTCGGTTTCGTCGTCTTCCAGCACCAGCGCGTCGTCCTCGTTGATGACGAGCATCGGCACGGGAACGGGTACCGGCAGCGGCACGACGGGCGGCACCACGAGTGGCAGCGGCGCCGTCTCCAGCTCCAAGCCCCGCAGCTCCGTAAGCAGCTTGTCGTCCACGAGCTCCTCGTCCACGAGCTCGTCGTCGAGTTCGGTCACATCGGAGTCCTCCTCTTCGACCACGTCGTCTTCGTCCTCCTCTATTGCCAGTTCGTCATCCCGTGCACCGCTGCCCACCTCGGCCGGCAAGCCGGGACCGGTCGCCGTTTGCGGCAACCACATCCTCGAAGGCAACGAGCAGTGCGACGACGGCAATAACGCCAAGGGCGACGGCTGCTCGCAGAAGTGCAGCCGCGAGAACAACGTCGAGGCCGTCTGCGGCAACGATGTGCCCGAGCGCCCCGAACAGTGCGACGACGGCGAGCGCAACAGCGTGCTGCCCAATGCCTGCCGCCCCGACTGCACGCTGCCCGGCTGCGGCGACGGCATCTTGGACGCCGGCGAGCAGTGTGACGACGGCAACCAGGAAGACGGCGACGCCTGCAGCAACATCTGCCAGTCGGCGCGCTGCGGCGACGGCATCGTCCAAACGGACGAGGAGTGCGACGACGGCAACCAGACGGACAACGACGCCTGCA
>JAGOUB010000090.1 GCA_018061525.1 Candidatus Peribacteraceae bacterium | reverse complement strand
ATCGACACCCCCGAGCGGGTCCGCCGCTACCTCCGCGCCATCGGCCCCGCCGTCGCCGGCAGCGGGCGCAGCCACGCGACCGTGCTCTCCGCCTGCCTCGCCGGCCACGACTTCGGGCTGGACCTCGGGGCGTTCTTCCCGCTGCTCGACGAGTGGAACGGTGCGAACCAGCCACCGCTCGGAGACCGCGAGACGACGGCGCGCCTGCTGGACGCCGCCACCTTCAAGGATCTGCGGAACGAGGCGGAGCCGGAAGACGCTCCGTGGATCGCCGACCTCGAAGCCAAGCGCGCCCGCGAGGCCCGGACCGCAGCGACGGCGTGAAGCTTTCGGCGGCGGACATCGTCCATGCCGACAACATGGCCGCCCGAAGCACTTTCAAAATCTCTGACGAAGTGCGCGACGTTCTCGCGCGATCCACCATCACCGCGACGAGCGTCAAGCTCCCCGAGGGCCAACTCGAGCGCAAGCTGTACGAGCAGGTCAACAAGGCGCTGGCCGGTTCCGGCGGACGGTGGGACCGCAAGAGCGGTACCCACCTGTTCGACCGCGATCCGCGTGAGGCACTCGGCATAGCCGTGGAGACTGGCAAGGCCACGAACGTGCGGACGAAGCTGCAAGCCTTCTACACGCCGCCAACCTTGGCCGCCCGGGTGGTCGACGCTGCCAACCTGGAATCCGGCGCCCGGGTGCTAGAGCCGAGCATCGGGGACGGGGCGCTGGCCCGGGCCATCTGCGATGCCCTCGGGAACGACTGCGAGATCGTCGGCTACGACATCGACGGCGTGGCGATCGGCAAGGCTCGCGCTTCGCTGAACGGCAAGGCGATCGTCAGCAACTACGATTTCCTCGCCGTCGAGTGCACCCCCGGCGGCGCGCAGGCTGGCAGCAACATCCGCCCAGTCGACGCGGTGGTGATGAATCCACCGTTCACGGGCGGCGCCGACATGGCGCACGTCACCCACGCGTGGGGATTCGTGAAGCCCGGCGGCACGCTCGTGGCCATCATGTCGCCCGGCTGGCGCACCGCGAAAACCAAGGCCGCCGTCGAGTTCCGCAAGCTGATCGCCACCGCAGCGGTATCGGACGTGGAGGACATCGACGCAGGCACCTTCGAGCACACGGACATCGCCACCGTGATGATCACGCTTCGCAAGCCGGCGTGAGCCATGGCGAAGCGCGACCTCAACGACCAGCACCGCGACGGCGAGCTCGACCTCGACACCATCGAGCCGCTGCCGACGCCGGACCTCGACCTGCCCACCGCGGAGGACCTACTCCTCGCCACGCTCTGCCAGGCCATCAAGGCGGGCATGCTCGTGCACGCGGACGGCTCGGCGTTCCGGGCCCAGCTCGGGAAGTCGCCGCCGGTGGCGATGATCGAATGACATCACGCATGCTCACCGTCGACATCAAACACCGCTCGTTCGAGGAGACCCTCCTGGCCTGCGAAGCGCTCGGCGGCGTCGACCTCATCGTCACATCGCCGCCGTACTGCGACGCCCGCACCGCGTCCGCATATGGCACCGCGGAACCTTGGCGTGAGGAACAATACAAAACCCTCGGGGACGCATGCTTCTCGGCGCTCAAACCAGGTGGTCACGCCATCGTCAACGTCGACGCTCCAGTCCGAGAATGGCGCCGAGGCTTCGGCACCGAGCGAGGCTTCCATGCGTGGCGGATGATGCTTGACTGGGCGGAGCGCGTCGGGTTTCGAGTGCCTGATAGGCTTGCATTCGGGCGCCACGGATTGCCAGGGGCGTACGGCGGAAGATTCCGCAATGATTGGGAACCTCTTCTATGGTTTCAGAAGCCAGGAGCAGACGGGTATTTTGATAAGGGAATCCTGGACGCGCCGTCGCCATATGGTGGAGGCGGCGTCACAACGCAGCGCCGCACTGACGGCACCATGTATTCAAGGGTGGCGAGCGGGGCCGCGGTCGATGGTGGCATCACAAGGCGAGGAACGCTGTGGTCCTACGGTGGCACAGGCCATGGGCAGAGCGGGTCCACCGACCTCGAAGCAACAGGCCACCCAGCGCGCTACCCGTTGCGCTTGGCGCTTGATGTCGTCGCATGCTTTTGCCCACCAATCGGCCTCGTCTGCGACCCGTTCATGGGGAGCGGCACAACCGCCGTCGCGTGCGCCACGCTCAAGCGCAACGTGATCGGCGGAGACCTCGGGGCCCGCGAGTTAGACGGGCGACGATGGGCCGACATCGCCTTCGAGCGCGCCATGGCCATCGTCGACCCCGCGCAGCGGCCGCTATTCTGACTCACTGGCGGCCGGGATCGCTCGGCCATTGACTGTGGGTACGCTCCGCCCCGTCGCCTTGAACCCGCCGCGCGGCTTGACGGCCGGCAACCAGAGCGGGCCGGCAACCAGAGCGGGCACGCTGGGGGCCCTTGTAACCAACGATCCCCTGCTACGACGCCGCCGGGGTCATGCGCAGCTTCCGGGCGCGCTGGATCCACCCTGGCGACCCGCCGGCCGCGAAGGCGATCCCGCCGCGGGGCTTCGAGGCGAGGGGGCTCGTCATGGCGAATATCGCCGGCCTGTGGCTGCTGCGCGAGGGGTCGTGGCCCGCCGAGCTCGCCGAGCACCACCGGCAGCTGTGGATCGTGGAGGGCGAGCCGGACACGCTCACGATCGCCAGCGCTATCCCGTCGACCCGGTCCTGCCACCGCGCGGTCTGGGGCGTCTACAACGGCTCGTGGACCGCCGAGCTGGCCGCGCGGGTGCCCGACAACGCGGACGTGGTGCTCGGCATTCACGACGACGAGGCGGGCCGGAAGTACCGCGACAAGGTGGACCGGACGCTCCATGGCCGGGTGCGTCTGCGGGTGCACGTGCCGAAGAAGCCGAGGGAGGCGTGAAGCAGGAGGCCGCGGCGTCCGTCGAATCGGCAGCCATGATTCAACCATCAGATCAGATCCACGCGGCGCTCAAGGCTGCGATCGAGGTCGAGACGCACGACTACCTCTGGACGCCAAGCGACGGGATCGACTTCATCCCGAGGCTATGCGACAAGCTCTTTGGTGACGGGCGGGCCCTCCTCCGCCTCACTACGATCAATTCACGGCCCCGGTACTATGTCCTACGAATCGATAGCCGGTGGGACGTTGAAGACCGCGATGCACCGGACGGAGCCTACGACTTGCGCGAGGCCTTGGACGAGATTTATCAGACGCTCGGCGAGGAGTTCGGTCTCGCCCGCGACGAGGATGAGGAACTCGACGAACTTGGCGTGTGGCCCGCGTTTGACCACGAATCGGGGGCTTCATGGCGCCGCATGTCGTGGCCAGATCTCGCTGGCGTGTCATTCGAGCCGCACCCGTTCGCTCCGTACTGCAACCTGCTGGGCACCGCCGCGAGCACATGAAGATCGGGTGAGCGGCGAGCGTCCACACCCGCAACATGGCGACGGGCAAGCGCGACCTCAACGACCAGCACCGCGACGGTGATCTCGACCTCGACACCATCGAGCCGCTGCCGACGCCGGACCTCGACCTACCCACCGCGGAGGACCTGCTCCTCGCCACGCTTTGCCAGGCCCCGAAGTACCTTGAGCACACCCGCATCGCCGACGTGCACCTGTCGCCGCGCGCCCGGGTCATCGTCGCCATCATCCGCCGCGCCGTCGCCGAAGGCTACGCGCAGGTCGACAAGGCGTATCTGACTGGGCCCGCCGCGTCGCGCCGGACAGCCCTACGCAACGTGGATGGAGAGCCTCGGGCGTCGTGCTTGGATGGAACACCCACACGGGAGTGTCCGTGAGGTCGTGCTGCCCGCGCTGCACGACGTACTTGCCCGCCGCCAAACCGTCGAGGCCGTCAGAGAAGTGCACGGTGCCGACAGACACATCGGTCGCCAGCGGGAGAACCTGCGTGCTGCCGATCGCGTTGGCGCCAGGTGGGGAGTAGATGGTAACGAGGCGAAGCATGCTGGGGTCCTTGGCTGAGGGTAACAGGTGTCGGGCTGGCGGAGGGAGGCACGCATCCCCTTCGCAGGCCCTGACAGCCTCCAGGCGGGCCGTTTCGTACTGGGTCGGCCGCGTGGTACACGACCCCAGGCCAAGCGCGCAGGCAGCCATCTCGGCGATCTTGGGGATGGTGTGGGCGGTCGCGGCGCCCAGGTCCTCGCGAGCAGCGATGAACTCCTCGTCGTGCC
>JAGOUB010000010.1 GCA_018061525.1 Candidatus Peribacteraceae bacterium | reverse complement strand
GGCTTGGGCTCTTCCTGGGCGGCTTTCAACTCGGCCAGCTCCTCGGCCTCGTCGACGATGGCCTCCACCTCCTCGGCGCGCTCTTCGGCCGCCGCCTGAGCGATGGCCGCCTCGGCTTCGAGGTCGCGCATCACGGCTGAGACGGTGGCGACCTTGTCACTGCCGTTCAGGCGCATGACGATCACGCCCTGTGTGGCGCGGCCACGGGCCGGGATGCTCGAGAGAGACATACGGATGGTCTGGCCCTGGCGCGAGATGCAGATGAGATCGCCCTCGCTTCCCTCCTCCAGCACGCAACCACCGATGATATCGCCGGTCTTGGCGGTGAGCTGCGCGGACTTCACGCCCGTGCCGCCGCGGCCCTGGAAGCGGTACTGGTCGACGGGCGTCATCTTGCCGAGACCGTTTTCCATCACCACGAGCACCATGCTCTTGGCCGAATCGTTGATGGTTCCGGCCTCCACCACCTCGTCGCCGGTGCCCAGCTTAATGCCGCGCACGCCGGCGGCCGCACGACCCATGGCGCGCACGTCCTCCTCGGGGAAGCGGATGGCCTTGCCCTTGCGGGACAGGAGCAGGATCTCGTTCTTGCCGTTGGTGGCCAGCACCCACTTGAGCTCGTCCCCTTCCGGCACCTTCTGCACAATGAGTCCCGAGCGGCGGATGTTGTCGAACTCGGAGATCTCGGTGCGCTTCACCGTGCCCTTCTTGGTGGCGATGAAGAGGAACTTGTACTGCGAGAGGTCGGCCTTGAGGATGGCGCAGACGCGCTCCTCGGGCTTGAGCTGGAGCAGGTTCACGATCGCCTGGCCGCGAGCGACGCGGCCCGCCTGGGGCAGCTCGTAGGCCGGCAGCTGGAAGACGCGACCCGTGTTGGTGAAGTAGAGCAGGTCGTCATGGTTCATCACGTGCAGCAGGTTCATCACCTCGTCGTCCTCCTTCATCTCAACGCCCTTCACGCCCTTGCCGCCGCGCTGCTGGGCGCGGAACTGGGCCGGGCTCAGGCGCTTCACGTAGCCGCTGCGCGTGAGCGTGACGATCATCGGGGCGTTCGGGATGGTGTCCTTGGCGCTGAACTCGCCGGCCGCGGACGGCACCACCACCGTGCGGCGGGGGTCGCCGAACTGAGCGCGGAGCTCGGCCATGTCGTCGCGGAAGATCTGGTCGATGCGCTTCTTGTCCTTGAGGATAGCCTCGCACTCGGCGATGAAAGCCTTCTTCTCCTTAAGCTCGTCCTCGATCCTCTTGCGCTCGAGGCCGGCCAGCGTCTGCAGACGCATGTCCAGGATGGCGGTCGCCTGGATGTCGGAGAGCTTGAACTTCTTCATCAACTGCTCCTTGGCGATCTCCTTGGTCTCGCTCTTGCGGATGGTGGCAACCACCTCGTCGATGTGGTCAAGCGCGGTCGAGAGGCCCTCGAGGATGTGGGCGCGCTCCCGGGCGCGGTCGCGGTCGTAGGTGACGCGGCGGGTGATGACGACGCGGCGGTGCTCGATGAAGACCGCGAGCATCTCCTGCAGGTTCATGAGGCGCGGCTGCAGGCCGTCGGCCAGGGCGATCATGTTGTAGCCGAAGCTCGACTGCAGCTCGGTGAGCTGGAAGAGCTGGTTCAGGACCTTCTGCGGGTAGGCGTCCTTCTTGAGCTCGACGATGATGCGGATGCCTTCGCGGTCGGATTCGTCGCGCAGGTCGCTGACGCCGACGATCACCTTCTCGGTCACGAGCTCGGCCATACGCTCGATGAGCGTGGTCTTGTTGACCTGGTACGGGATCTCGCTGATGCGGATGTGGTAGCGGCCGGAGGAACCGATCTCCTCAATCTCAGCCTTGCCGCGGATGGCGATGGAGCCGCGACCCGTCAGGTAGGCCTGCTTGATGACCTCCTTGCCGTAGACCATGCCGCCGGTCGGGAAATCGGGACCCTGCACGAACTGCAGCAGATCTTCGACCGTCGCCTCCGGGTGGTCGAGCAGGTGCATGAGGGCGTCGGCGACCTCGCCGAAGTTATGCGGCGGGATGTTGGTGGCCATACCGACCGCGATGCCGACCGTGCCGTTGAGCAGCAGGTTCGGGATCTTGGAGGGCAGCACGTCGGGCTCCTTGCGTGAGCCGTCGTAGTTGAGGTGGAAGCCGACGGTGTCCTTGTCGATGTCCTGCAGGATCTCGTCGGTGATGCGCGCCATCTTCGCCTCCGTATAACGCATGGCGGCGGCGCCATCGCCGTCGATGGAGCCGAAGTTTCCCTGTCCGAAGATGAGCGGATAGCGCATCGCGAAGGGCTGGGCCATGCGGACCATCGCTTCGTAGATGGGGGCGTCGCCGTGGGGGTGGTACTTACCCATCACGTCTCCGACGGTGGTGGCGGACTTCTTGAACTTGGCGCCGCTGCGCAGGCCGATCTCGCTCATGGTATAGAGGATGCGGCGGTGCACCGGCTTGAGGCCGTCGCGGGCGTCCGGAAGGGCGCGCGAGACGATGACGCTCATCGCGTAGCTGAGGTAGCTATCCTCCATCTCGTTCACGATCGAACGCGGCTGAATGCGTCCGATGGACGACAGCGTCTCGCCGAGGCTCTGCTGTTCGGCCTTCTTCTCAGGCTGGTCCTTGGGGGTGTCCTTCTCGGGCATGGGGAAAAGTGGGTGACCGCGGCAGTCTACCAGAGCGCCCGGTTAGGGGGGAAGAATCCGCCATCCTGGCTCAAAAAATAGCCCCTATGCCATCCGGAACAGGCGCGGAGCTGTTCAGCGGAGCACGCGCGAGACCATCTGGACGACGGTCTCCGGCTCGCCGCGAACGGTCCCACTCATGCCCCAGGCGGTGTAATTGAGGTAGATGGAACGATAAATCTTATTGACGCCGCCCCAGGTGGTCCCCTTTTCGTCGCCAGTTTTCAACTCGATAAGGGTCGAGATAAGCTTCTCGTAAAACACCGCATCATCCTTCACGAAGACGCTCAAGCTCCAGAGTCCGTTATGCAATTTTTCTTTAGCGTTGCTGCGGTCGCTCCAGGCGATTTGGTACGGGAAAAGATTGAGAATGCGGTAAAGGTGGGCCGAGGTACCGCCGCTGTGGTCGTTGAGGAGCACGTGCTTGGCCAAGCGCTTCCAGTCGTCGCCCAAGTCGGAATAGAGCATGTCGCTGTCCATCGTGATCTTCTCCCAGCCAGTGTTCTTTTCGATATCCGCAAAGTTGAGCGTAGTGGGATCGGCCACGTCCTTCGCCTTGATGCGGTAGTAGCGGAGGTAATGCTTCCGGTCATCGTCAGGCTGGTGGATCTTGGATGAGACGGTGTTGATCTCATTGCTGTCATCGCCGGACTTATAGCCCGTCGGCTTACTGAGGACGATCCACTTCTCACCCTTGGGATCGTTGAATCCGCCGACCGTGACGTATTCCTTAGAACCCGGCGCAACTGGCAGGAGGCGGAGCGCGTTGCTCTGACAGGCGGCGCGTACCTCAAGGCGCCAGCCGGCGATCTTCTCGGCATGGGCCGTAGCGTCTTTCTCGAGTCCTTCGCGGAGCGCACCGGCGCCCTTCTCGTTGAGCATCTTCTCAAACTCGGTGAGGCGCTTGAGCGCGAGGGCCGTTTTGAGCGCTGTCATTTCCTTCTCATTGAGGCGATCGAGCAGCGGGAGGAGCTCTTTCTTCACGAACGGCGGGAAATTTCTCTCCCAGTAATCGCCCGCCTTGAGGCGCTCGTACTCGGCGGCCGTCGCCTTGTGCTTGGCGAGCGATTGGTACACATCCATGCAGACGTAATACGCATTCGTGCCGAACTTCTCGCACTCCTTCTGGATGTTAGAGTCCTTGGACATACTGAGAAGCTTGCCCTCGACCAATTCACTCAGGCGGATGCCCTGGTCGTAGCTGAAGCGCGTCTCTTTGAGTTGCTCTTCCAGCTTGGGCCGGAGCTCCTTCGCACCGGCGAGGAGATCTTTCGCATTGCCGATGGGTACCTGGTTATAGATCGGCCGACGATCACGGTCGAGCAGCGGCGCACCAAGGCGGTCATAGGCGGGCACGGAGCGATACAGGATGACTTTCTCTAGGCCCTTCATGCGCTCACCTTCGTTGGCGCTGATGTATTCACTCTTGAGCTTGGCCTTTTCCTCGTCGCGCTTGGTCTCGAGGCTCTTGCTGTCTTCTTCGCGCTTCTTTTCACGGGCTTCGATCACTTTGAATTGCTCCTCCAACCCGGCAGCGCTGCCGGGGTACGTTTTGCAGAAATCGGCGAACGTGAGATCACGCGACGGCGTGTAGGTGACACTGTTCACCTGCTGGCGGCCGCGATAGTAGAACTGGCGCTGAGCACCGGCAAAACGGACATGCCAGCGCGAGCGGTCGCTGCTGCGGCAATCGAAGGAGAACAGTTGTAGGTCACCCGTCTCACTGCGACTTTGAAGGAGATGCAGACTGTCGCTCTCGCTCTTTGCCTCTTGGTTCACAAACGATCGAACGTAGTCGACGGTCTGGCGGCCGTTGAGGCCGGCGTCCATGTCGAGTAGACCGGGCAGGTCACCCTGCACCAACAGCGGCGCGGAACCGATGCGGAAGCGGTCGCCCACATTTGGCTTCCAGACTTTCTGGGCGCTCACCTTGCCCTTGAGCACGGCTTCACTGAGCTTGGTACGGATAGCCCGGAGCTGCGCGCTGGTGATGATCTCGCGCGAGCTGGCCAGCTGCTGCACAGCCGAATAGGCGTCGGCCAGGAGTGCGTCGGCCACATCCTTTGAGAGCGACTCGCCCAGCTCCTTGGTAGCCGCGTGGATCTGCATCATGAGCTGGAAGAGCTCGTCGCGGATGGAGATACTCGGGATGTTCAGCGACTGGGCGCCCTTGAAGATGTTGATGCCGGGACCCTTCCACTCCTTGTAGAGCGTCTCGAAGTCCTGGCCGACGGAGTCGATGAGGCTGATCTTCTGCTCGGTCTTGAGGGCCTTGGCCAACTCGGCGCCGTACTGCTCGGGCTTCATGTCCGGGTAGGACGAGCGCGAGACGGCGCGGTTGCGGCGCATGGCATCGGCGATGCTCTGCACCAGGCCCGAGCGGACGTAATCAGTGGGATCAACGTGATTGCCGCCGTAGGCCTTGAGATCATTGAGCCACGTCTTCCGGTCGTAGACCTCGAGGTAGTTACAAAGGCTCACATCTTTAGCCACCTCGCCCAGCAGGTCGCGGTAGCCCTGGTAAGCCTTGAAGAGCGGGTCGGTCACCTTGGCCGCACTGCCGGCCTTCTCGATTAAGCCGTCGAAGTAGGCGGCCGCCTTCTTGAGACCAGGCGCGTCTTTGCCGGTGCCGGACCAGGCGTAACGCACCAGGTTGTCGTTGCGCACGGTTTTGCCGCCGTCGCGGGTGGCGAGTTCCAGGCCACCCAGCGCATCGCCGTCGCTGAAGGCGCCGGCCGCCCTGAGTCCCGACTCCAGTTCGCTCTCCTGGCTGGCCAGCGAGGTGACGTGGATGTGCAGCGGGACGGACTGGGCCTTGGCCCACTCCTTCACGTCGCCGATCTTGCGGAGCTCCCAGAGCTTGAGCGCGATCGGGCTCTCCTTTTCACCCTTGGCAATCGTCTGGTCCACGCGCTTATTCCAGTCGTCGACGGTGTGGTAGTAGTCGCCGGTCAACATGGCTGAAGGCGAGGCCAGGTTGGCCGGGCGAGTCATGTAGTTGCGGAAGTCGCGGTCCGGATCGACGGTGGAGACGCCCGTGATCTCGGCCAGTTCTTCCAGGCCGCCAAAGGCAAAGTCACCGGAAATGGTGGCGAGCAGATTGCCCACCACGTCTTTGGTGGCCGACTCGGGAATGTTCTTGTCGGCCCAGGTGCAAACCTTCTCGATAGTGTCCTGCGAGGCGAAGGCCACGCCCATGCCGATGGCGAAGAGCACGTAAGGATTCTTGGGCGCATGCTTCAGGATACCGGCGACGCGCAGGGCGTTGCCCGCGGCCAGAGCGGCTTTGGACGTGGCCTTGCCCACCATGATGAACGACGCGAACTGCATGGTGGCCTTCACCTTGTTGGGCGATTCGTGCATGTAGAGACCCCAGAGCAGCACGGTCACCGGGCTCTCGATGGCCAGCAGTTCGCCCCAGAACTTGGGGCCGAGTGGCATGCGATTGAACGCGCCAAAAAGCTTGCCGAGCGTCTCGACCGGCATGCCGACCTTGCCCATCTGGGCGCAGACCTGCTCCCAACCTTTAATGACGGCGGTGCGAGTAGCGGGAGCGAGATCGCGCAGGATCGGGATCTTCTGGAGCGTGCGCTTGTTCACGGCCTCCCAGCTGATGTATTCCTCCAAGATTTCCTCGGCCGCCTCGTTCACGATCACGCCCATGTAGAGGAGCCACTGGTCGTTGTCGGCCTGGGGCTGTTTGATGACTTTGCGCTCGTAGATGTCGCGATTCACGAGGAACGTGACAATGCCCTCCACCTGGTTCTTGCCCACTTCGCCGCCGAGGTTGCGGCGCATGGCCAGAGCCACGCGGTTGGAGACCGAGACACGCTCCTCGTTGAGCTTGGCGTACTGGGCCAGCACCGCCGGCTTGGTGCGCGCGGCGGGATCGCGCGCCTGCGCGGGCGGCAGAACCGGACGGGCCAACGAGATGATGAATTGGTTGAGCTCCTCCTCGGTGCAGTCGGCGGGGAAGCCCATCTCTTTCAGGAAGATCTTGCGACCCTCAGTGCGACAGTCGACCTCGTACTTCGCATAGCGCGCGGCGAACTCGACGAGCTGCTTGCCGGCGTCGGGCGACTTCTCGGGCGGCGGCTGACGGAGGCCCGGCGCGAGCGCGGCGCGGTTGGTCTTGGCGAGCTCGGCGAGCGCCTCGTACTCCTTGGTCAGTTCGGCCGGGGCGCCCGCAGGGGGCGGCAGCGGCTTGCCGATGCCGAAGAGGAAGCGAATGGCCTCGGCGTTCTTGGGTGCCTCGACATCGGCATAGGCGGCGACGCTCACCACGTTGGCTTCCATCACCTCGCCGTACTTCTTCTCGTGGGCGATGGCCGCCTGCACGATCGGCAGGGCCATGAGCAGCTCAAGCTTCTTCTTGGCCGTCTCGGTATCCTTCACCTCCAAGGCGGAGACGAGTTGTTCGATCTGGCCGAACATCTCTTGGAGTTTCTCGGGGTTCGTGTGGCCGGCAGCTTGGAGTGCGTCCCAGGTTTTTGTGAGCTCAGCGAGCTGCGGACGCGTGGCCACATACGGTGCGGACAGGATGCGTCCGCGCGAGAGGAACTCGTGGAAGACTTTTAAGTCCCCGGTCAGGGCCTCGGTGCGCCGACCCAGCTTTTCTTGCAAGCGTACGCGCTGCGCCACAAAGGACTCAGGAGCCGGTGCCGGTTGGGATGTGGGGGTCTCCAGGACTGTTGGGGAAGTGTCACTCCCCTCTTCAGGGTTTTAGGCGTCCATTTGGCGTGACCCTAAAAAGTGATAAATCTACCCATTATACCAGTTTCTGGCCTGTATTTCAATGAGGACCTACCTCTAGGGGAAATCCTGCGCATCCCTGCGCCCGTAGCCCCGTGAAGGCGCACATCACCGGCCAGATGGCGAAAAACCTGCATCTAGAAGCGACAAACGCCGGATAGAACCCGATCAGCGGCCCTTCATCGCCTTCTCGGCGTGGTCGGTCGCGTCCTTCTCCAGCTTGGCGCGCAGGGCGTTCTCACCCTGCTCCTTAAGCATCTTCTCGACCATCAGGAGACGCTCGAGGCTGGTAGCCGTGCGCATGGCCGTGAACTCCTTGTCGGTGAAGCGCGCGAGCATCGGCAGTAGGTCCTTCTTCACAAACGGCGGGTAGTTCTTCTCCCAGTAGTCCCCCGCCTTGAGCTTGTCCCACTCGGCGGCGGTGGCCTTAAGCTCGTCGAGCTGCGTGAAGACCCGCATGCAGACGAAGTACGGGTTCACGCCGAACTTCTGGCACTCCTTCTGGATGTCCGAGTCCTTGGCCATGGCCACGAACTTGTCGTCGAACGATTGCTTCAGGCGCTGGGCGCGGTCGTAGCTGAGGCCTGTCTCCTCCAGCTGCTTCTCCAGCTTGGGCCGGAGCTCCTTCACCTGCTCTAGCAGCTTCTTGGCGTTGCCGACCGGCACCTGCGTGAAGATCGGCTTACGGTCGCGGTCGTAGGCGGGACCGCCGAAGCGATCGGTCATCTGCACTGAACGGTAGATGATGACCTTGTCGAGTTCCTTCATGCGTTCGCCCTCGTTGGCCCTGATGTAGTCGGCCTTCAGCTTCTCAAACTCGTCCTTCCGCTTCTGGCGGGCGACCTCCAACTCTTTAAGGTGCGGCTCGAGGCCGGCGGCGGTGCCGGGGTACTTCTTGCAGAACTCGGCGAAGTCGATAATGCGCGGGTCGCTGTAGTTCACGCTGTTCATCTGCTGCTTGCCGCGGTAGTAGAACTGGCGCTGGGCGCCGGCGATGCGGATCTTCCAGCTGGAGCGGTCGGTGCCCTCGCAGAAGACGGTGAAGAGTTGCAGGTCGCCGGTGTGGGCCTGGCTCTGCAGGACGTGGAAGTTGGCGCTGTAGCTCGCCTCTTGGTGGAGGAACGAGCGCACCCAATCGACGGGGCGGCCGTCCACGGTTGCCTCACCGGGCAAGTCGCCCTGGATGAGCAGGGGCGCCTTGAGTTTCTCGAATCGGTCGGCGGTGGCAGCCTTCCAGAGCTTCTGCGTGCCTACCTTGGCCTTGAGTACGGCCTCGGTGAGCTTGGTGCGAATGGCGCGGATCTGCTCGCTCGTGACGATCTCGCGCGAAGAGGCCAGCTGCTGCAGGGCGGAGTAAGTGTCGGCCAGGAGCGCGTCGGCCACGTCCTTGGTGAGCGACGTCTGCAGGTCCTTAGTGGCAGCGTTAACCTGCGCCATCAGCTGGAAGAGCTCGTCGCGGATGGTGATGTTCGGCACGTTCAACGATTGCGCACCCTGGAAGATGTTGATGCCCGGGCCCTTGTACTCCTTGTAGAGCGCCTCGAAGTCCTGGCCGAGCGAGTCGACGATGCTCAGCTTCTGTTCGGTCTTGAGGGCTTTGGCCAGCTCGGCGCCGTACTGCTCGGGCTTCATGTCCGGGTACGACGAACGCGAGACGGCGCGGTTGCGGCGCATGGCGTCGGCGATGCTCTGCACCAGGCCCGAGCGCACGAAGTCGGTGGGCGCGGCGTGGTCGCCGTTGTAGTTGGCCAGGTCGCCGAGCCACGTCTTGCGGTCGTAGACGCCGAGGTAATTGGCCAGGCTCACATCCTTGGCCGTCTCGGTGAGCAACTCGCGGTAGCCCTGGTAGGCCGTGAAGAGCGGATCGTTCACTTTGGCAGCGCCGCCGGCCTTGGCCGCGAGACCGTCGAAGTACTCGCGCGCTTTCTTCAGACCGGGAGCTTCACTGCCGGTACCGGCCAGGGCGTAGCGCACCAGGTTGTCGTTGCGGACAGCCTTGCCGCCGTCGCGCGTGGCCAGCTCCAGGCCGCCGAGCGTATCGCCATCGGCGAAGGCGCCAGCCGCCTTGAGCCCAGCCTCGAGCTCGCGCTCCTGGCCGGCCAGCGAGGTGACGTGGATGTGCAGCGTGACGGACTGCGCCTTGGCCCACTCCTTCACGTCGCCGATCTTGCGCAGCTCCCAGAGCTTGAGCGCGATCGGGCTCTCGCTGCCACCCTTGGCCACGGCCTGGTCGACGCGCTTATTCCAATCGTCGACGGTGTGGTAGTAGTCGCCCGTGAGCATGCCCGAGGGCGAGGCCAGGTTGGCCGGGCGAGTCATGTAGTTGCGGAAGTCGCGGTCGGGATCGACGGTGGAGACGCCGCTGATCTCGGCCAGCTCCTCGATGCCGCCGATGGCGAAGTCGCCGGAGACGGTGGCGAGGATGTTGCCCACCACGTCTTTGGTGGCCGATTCGGGGATGTTCTTGTCGGCCCAGGTGCAGAGCTTCTCGATGGTGTCCTGCGAGGCGAAGGCCACCGTCATGCCGATGGCAAAGAGGACCCAAGGATTCTTGGGTGCGGCCTTCAAGATGCCCATAGCGCGCAACGCGTTACCTGCGGCCACGGCAGCCTTGGAGGTAGCCTTGCCCACCATGATGAAGGACGCGAACTGCATCGTGGCCTTCACCTTGTTAGGCGACTCATGCATGTACATGCCCCAGAGCAGCACCGTCACCGGACTCTCGATGGCGAGAAGCTCAGCCCAGAACTTGCCGCCGAGCGGCATCTTGTTCATGAACCCAAGCAGCTTGCCGAGCGTCTCGACCGGCACACCGACCTTGCCCATCTGGGCGCAGACCTGCTCCCAGCCTTTGATGAGGCCGACGCGGGCGGCCGGAGCCAGATCGCGCAGGATCGGGATCTTCTGGAGCGTGCGCTTGTTGACCGCCTCCCAGCTGAGCCACTCCTCAAGCACCTCCTCGGCCGCCTCATTCACGATCACACCCATGTAGAGAAGCCACTGATCGTTATCCGCCTGAGGCTGCTGGATGACTTTGCGCTCGTAGATGTCGCGGTTCACCAAGTAGGTGACGACGCCCTCCACCTGGTTCTTGCCCACTTCGCCGCCGAGGTTGCGACGCATGGCCAGAGCCACGCGGTTGGAGACCGTGACGCGCTCTTCGTTGAGCTTGGCGTACTGGGCCAGCACCGCCGGCTTGGTGCGGACCTTGGGATCGCGCGCCTGCGCGGGCGGCAGCACCGGGCGAGCCAGTGAGACGATGAATTGATTGAGCTCCTCCTCGGTGCAGTCGGCGGGGAAACCCATCTCCTTCAAGAAAATCTCGCGGCCAGCTGCGCGGCAATCGACCTCGTATTTCTGGCGGCGCTTGGCGAAGGCGAGCAACGCCTCGCCGGCCGTCGCCACCGGTTCGGGCGCGGGCTGGCGGAGCGCCGGGGCGAGCGCCGCGCGCATGGCCTTAGCCTCGTCGGTGAGACCTTCGAATTCCTTGGTGAGTTCGGGTTTGGCGCCGGCGGGCGGCGGCAGCGGCTTGCCCTCGGCGAATAGGAAGCGGATCGCCTCCTCGGCCTCGGGACCCTTGGCGCCGGAGTAGGCCGAGACGCTGGCGACGTTGTCGGCCATCACCTTGGCGTAGGCCGTCTCGTGGGCGATGGCGGCCTTCACGATGGGCAGTGCGAGGAGCAGCTCGATCTTCTTCTTGGCGCCCTCGCCGTCCTTTTGCTCGAGCGAGGCGAGCAGCTGTTCAATCTGGCCGAACATCTCCTGCAATTTGTCGCCGTCCATGTGGCCGGCAGCCTGCAACGCGTCCCATGTCGTCTTGAGATCGTCGAGCTGGCCGCGCGTGGCCACGTAGGGCGCCGACTGCGTGCGGCCGCGCGAGAGGAAGTCGTGGAAGACTTTCAGCTCTCCTGTCAGCACTTCGGGCTGCTTGGAGAGTTTCTCCTGCAGGCGCAGGCGCTGGGCCACGAACGAGTCGGGCGCGGCGGCCGGTGCGGCTTTGGGTGTCTCCACGGGCGAGTTTTTGTGTGTCGGTCGCATTCACTCCCCACCTCCAAGCGCGCTCACTTGCGCTTGATCTTGGGGTGGGTGCCGGCCTTGAGGGCGGCGTCCACATCGGCCTTCACGTCGGTCTCGCTGCGGCCATCAACCTTGATATCGAGCTTCACCGCCAGGTCGGCGATGGCGCGGGCATCCATCTTGCCTAGGTCGATGCGAGCGGGGTCGATCTCGGTCTCGGCCGTGCGGCCGCGGGTGTCTTCCTCAACGCGGCCCTCGTCGATCACCACGTCGGTGGAAGCGGCCTTCAGATCGACGACGCCGGCATCAGCATCGGCCTTGAGCTTCTCGACAACAGCCTTCAGCTCGGTCTCAAGCTTGAGCTGCTGAGCCTTCAGGTCGCCCATCTCGGTCTCCAGCTCGCCGATGCGCTTAGCCTTCTGGCCGTCGGCATCGCCCACCTCCGTCACCTGCTTCTTCAGCTTGGCGATCTCCAGGTCACGGGAGGCGGCCTGCTTCTTAAGCTTGGCGATCTCGCGGCGCTGGCGGGCGGTCTTGCTGAGGAATTTGCGGTACACGAGGTACGGCAGCAGCCAGTAGAGGTTGTACTCGCCGACCGTCAGGGCCAGCGGGACAAGACGCTCCCAGATGCTGTCCTTGGCCTTGCCGAACTCCACGAGCGCCATCACGTTGTGCACCTTCAAGTTCTCGCCGAGGCCCTGCACGTACGAGCCGCGGGCGTAGCCGAACTGTGTGTCGTAGACCACGGGTTCAAGGAGCAGGTGCTCTTGGACCCAGCGCACCTCGCCGTCGCCCTCGGGCGTGTTGGCGGCGGAGGAGGTCTTGAGGTTCTTGAGGATGAGCTCGTTGGCCGGGCGCTGGCTGCGGACAGAATCACGCAGTGCCGTGTAAGCGAAGATGATCTCACCGTGGCGGGCCTTGTCCTTGGAAGCAGCCTTGAGCTCGGTGCGAATCTTGTCGTCAGCGGGACGGGCACCGCCCTCGGGCCACCAGGCCGGGCGCTTGGCCGCCACGCCGGCCAGGTCGGCCGGACGCAGGATGTCGCCGGCGCTGGAGAGCGAGAGGTAGAGGAGGACATCGTTCTCCTGCTGCTCTGGCCACCAGGCGGGACGGGAGGAAATAGCCTCGGCCAGCTGCTCGGGCGTCTTGATCTCGCGCTTCTCAGCCGGCAGCTCGTTGCCCTTCAGGATCGTCTCGAGCACCTGCCAATCCTTGTCCTGGTCGGCGAAGGCGGCCTCGAACTCGGGCGCCCACTTGTCCATGAGCTGCTTCACGGTCTCGTGCAGGTGCAGGCCGATCTTCTCCTTGAGGATCTCAACCTGCTCGTCTCCCGTCTTGTCCTCGAAGCCGGCGGGCAGTCCGCCCTGCTTCTCAAACATGATCTTCATGCCCGGGTAGACGTCGCTCATCACGCGCTGCATGGCGGCGCGGCGGATGGGGCCGTCGCCGTTCTTGTCGATGCCACCGAAGAGGCGGCCGATCTGGCCGCTGAGCGTATTCTTGTCCATCCACTCCCAGCTGCCGAAGTTGAAGCCGAAGAAGGCCGACTGGCTCGTCATGTCGAGCGCGGCCTGGTACTCGGCGACCATGCGCTGGTTCAGGTTGCTGCCAAGCAGCGACACGCCCGTCACGTGATTGTGCAACACGGCAGGATCGAGGATACGGGCCTTACCCACGCTGTCCTTCCAATCCTTGAAGTACTTGCGGAGCGACTCCACCTCGGCGCGGCGGGCGGTGACGAGCGTGGCGCGGAACTTGTCGTCGGAGCGCTCGTACTGGTCAATCTGGGCGCCTCCCCAGCGCAGCGGCTGGTCGCCGATCTTGGGCTGGCCGGTCAGCTGGAAACCGATGTGGCCGCTGCGGACGAGCGAGGCGTAGGCCATGTCGCTCAGCTGGCGGCGGCGATCGGTGATGCGCATGAAGTCATCGACGCCGGCGGCGCGCTTCTTCTCTTGGACGCCGAGCTGGTCCATCAGTTGCTCTTTGCCGCCGAGGCCCTTCTGGGCGTCCTGCAAGCGGCGCTCCTCGGCCTGGGTGGTCTTGATGAGTTCACCCTGCGAATCGATGAGCAGGGCCACCGGCAGCGAGGCCTCAAAGTCGTCGTTGCCAAACGGCAGCGGGTTGCCGAGCGCGCGCTTGGGACGGGCGACCTTGGTGGTGCGCGTGAAGATCTCGCGCGTCTTTTCATCGAGCACCTGCTGGAACGCTGTCGACTCTTTGCCGAACAGCTGGCGGTAGAGGCGGACGTACTCCGCGTTCTCGGGCGTCCCGCCCGTGCGCACTTTGACAGGATTCAGCTTGGCCATCTCGGCCACGGCCGGCTTGGCCACGGCCAGGAAAGCGTTGAGCTGCTTGGCCAGGCGCTCGTTCACGTCGGGGTTGGCGGGCTGCGGCTTGCCGAACTTGGCACTGGCGGCCGAGAGCTTCTCCAAGCTCGTCAGGCGCTCGGTAAGAACCTTCGGGTCGGCGTCCTTGGCGGCCGAGAAGGCGAGCTGCGAGTAGTGCAGGCGGCCCTCCATGAGCGTCTTCAGCTCGCCGAGATCGGTATCGAGCTGGGCCTGCAGCGGCTGGGCCGTTGTGAGGCCGTGCTTGGTGCGGAAGTCCTTGTTGGCCTGAGCGGTGTCCAGGTAGTCGACGAGCTTAAGCTCCATGTAGGCGTCGAACGAGTTGCGCTCGGCCATGTCGCGGACAATGGCGGCGATCTTCTCCTTGGTCTTGGGGTCGGCGTCGCGGCCCTGGTTGAGCAGCGCCAAGCGCTCCTCGGCGCGGCGCAGCAGAACGCGGCGGGCGTCCTGGGCGCGGGTGACGATCATGCCGATGCGCTCGCCATCCTTGCGGAAGTCGATGTCACGGGGGGCATGGGCGCGGCGGGCGTCGAGCTCGTTGATGAGGCCCTCGATCGTCTCGGCCGAGAGCTTGCCGCGCTGGCGGGCGAGGTCCTCCCAGTCCTCGACGATGAGGCGCTGCTTGGGATCGGTCTCACCAGAGATATCTCGCACCTCCTTGATCGGCGCAGGCTGGGCTGCGGGGGCGCCGCCCGGCATGAGCATGACCGTCGAGAGCGCAAGCGCAGAGCGACTCAGGAGGTTGCGAACGAAACCAGAACGCGCAGCCGGCCGCTCCCCTTCGGGGTTCGGCTGGGGCGCGTCGGGAATCGGGAGTTCGTTGACCATGGTGTGTGTGGGTGTGAGGGACGGGGTGAGGAGGGCGATCCGCTCTTAACGGATGCCGGGGATGCTCGGGATGTAGGTCCCGCCTCCGCCGATCAGGTCGGGAGTGGCAGCGGCACCGACGGTGGGGGCCACAGGGGCCACGGGACCGATGAGGCCCTCGCGCACGGCGGCGGTGGAGAGCTCGGCCACAGGGGCCACGGTCGCGCCCTGGTGGGCGACGCCGTTCAGGTAGTGCTGGTAGTAGCCGTAGCCCAGGTAGGCGGCCACGCCGGCAGCGAGGATCCACCACTTGTTGCGCCAGAGGAAGCTACCCGTGGACTTGAGTCCGCTGCCGAGACGGCCGAGCCAGGTCTTGGCTTCGGGGCGGGCCATCTGCTCGGAGGACGTGGTCGCGGCCTGCAGCGTGCGGCGCGTCTCGCCCAGCTGGGAGCGGAGCGAATCCACGTTCAGGTTGTTGTCGCGGGCCAGACCTGTCAGCAGCTCATCGCGCTGGAGGACGGAGTCGATGCGCTGCATCAGGCGGGCGCGCACATCCTCGCCGGCGCCTTCCACGCCGAGCATGGACTGCACGCGGTTGAGGGAGATCGGGGTCTCGAGGTTGGATCCGGAAGTGGCGGGCATGGGAGGAGTGGGGAAGGCGGGATTAGTCGGCGAAAGCCTGGTTGAGGGACTCAAGGACGATGTGGCGCAGCTGCGTGAGGGCGACGATGTTCATGAGGTCCTCATCGTCCTTCACGGCCTTGAGGTACTCGCGGACATAGAAGCTCATCACGCCGGGTCCGACGCCAAAGAAGAGCTGGCCTAGGTCGCTGTCGGTCAGCTTGTCGGCGTTGAACGACTCGAAGATGGCAGCCATCTCGTCGAGCGACAGCTCGCCGTTCAGCTTATCGCCCATCGCCTTGAGGGCGGGGCTCGTCAGGTGGAGCGTCTCCAAACGGAGCTTCTGGCGCTCGGGCGTGTCCTCAAAGCGCAACGTCTCCTCGACGATGTCGTAGCCCTCCTGGAGGGCGGGGGTCAGGGCATCAAACAGTTCGCGCTCGTGGGCGGTAAGGTGGAGGGTGGGCATAGCGGAGAAAAGTGTGGCGGGTGGTAGGAGAGAAATCCATCCATTGTACCAAATTTCGGCTCTTTTCTCAATCAGGATCTATTCTTGACCCTACGCCGGCCCGGGATTGACGTACAGTAAAAAGAGGATATTTTACGCGCGTTCCCGAACCCGATCTTTCAACTGTGAGGATGGTCCGATGCGTCTGTTGACCTGCTACGTACACCCCAAGACCCTCGCCGCCCGTGACGGCTGCGATTACCCCCTCGGTGAGGTGAGCCTGTTCATGGAGTTCACCGAGCGCTACCCGGCGGACGTGGACATGCGCCTCGTCCCCTGGCCGGAGCCTAAGCCCCAGAAGAGCAACGGACGCGTGCTCCGCGGCGGCGTCGGCGACGTTCCCGCCCCCCTGCTGAAGCCGAGCCTCGTGGACGCGCTCATCGCCCACCTGGCCAAGACCGGACAGCCCGCCCTCGTCCTCCCCTCCTACCACCTCTCGAGCACCGAGCTCGACCGGCTCGTTGCCTTCTGCC
>JAGOUB010000089.1 GCA_018061525.1 Candidatus Peribacteraceae bacterium | reverse complement strand
CTCGGATACCTCGGCGCCGACGCGGCGTTCGGCCTCGTCAGCGGCGTGAACTCGCTGGAGTCGATCCTCACCGTCGTCTGTGCACTGTCTGTCGCCGCCTTCATCGGCTGGTGCTACTGGCGCCGCCGTGAGCGCAAGGACAACGAAAAAACCCCTCCCGCGAGCGGAGGGGCAAAGGCCTGATCATCGATGATCAGGCGGCGGCTGAGGACAGGAGCTTGAATGCTCTCTCCACAGCCTGAATGGTTTCGGGGTAGCCGGCGATGATGCGCCGGTCGGGCACGCCGTCCTCACGGGTGAAGTGGACGGACATATCGAGAATCTCCTGCCCAGGGCGGATGCGGACGAGGCCGCCCGTTGAGGCGTGCAGGACGATCGAGCCGAGCATGGCCTCGGGCACCTGCACCCAGTAAATCTCGACTTCGCGGTGCAGACGGTCCGTCACGATCCGACAGAGCCGGCTCGGGGCGTACGGTCCCATCAAGAGGCCGGCGAACTCCGGGCCGAGTTCCTGAAAGACTTCGCGACGCATCGCTCGCAGCGTGTCCTCCTCGTCTTCGTCTTCCATCCCGCCGTTGGCGGTGGACTGGCAGGCACCGGGCCAGCTCTCGGACTGTCCCTTCTCGTAGTCCCACTCGCCGCGGCGTTGCAGGACCACGAACGGCCCCTGCTCGTCGCTTGAGGCCACCAGCAGGGCGGCCACCATCCTGTTCACTTTTTGGGTCATAGCGCTTCCAATCGTACGTGCGAGAGGCGACGTCGTCACCGCTCCTTGTGAAAGTTCGAATGCAAAACTTCGCGCACAGTACGGATATTCCTATTCCTGTCAATCAACCGGAAAGCCGCAGATCGGCGCGGCGATGGCTGGGCAAAGACGGCCCCGATCCCTACAATGCGGCCGTCCTTTCTCCCTCCTCTTTTTTTCATGGACCACGGCGATGTCATCCTCCGGTTCGACGAAGTCTCGTTTCACTACGAGAACCACAAGCAGATTCTTGAAGGCGCGAGCTTCTCGGTGCGCGAGAATGCCAAGTTGACGATCATGGGCCAGAACGGCGCCGGCAAGAGCACGATCTTCAGGCTGATGACCAAGGAGGCTAAGCCGCAGGAGGGCCAGATCCACCAGAAGCGCGGCACCACCATCGGCATCGCCAAGCAGGTGATCCCGCACGCCGACATGGAGAAGACCGTGGAGGAGTTCTTCGAGGGCGCCTTCCCCGAGCCGCCCAAGGACATCGAGCGCCGCATCACCAGCGCGCTCCAGACGGTCAACCTGCACGCGCCGCTCGATAAGCACATCAAGTCGTTCTCCGGCGGCCAAAAGGCGCGCCTGCTGCTCGCTTTTGCGATCATCCAGGAGCCCGATATATTGTTGCTCGACGAGCCGACCAACAACCTCGACAAGGCCGGTATCGACCACTTGATCGGCTTCCTCGTGATGTATGAGAAGACGGTTATTGTGATCTCCCACGACGCCTCTTTCCTGAACAGCTTCACCGACGGCGTGCTCTATTTGGACGTCCATACCCGCAAGGTCGAGCAGCACGTTGGCGGCTACGACGAGGTGGTGGAGCGCATCGCCGACCAGATCGAGGCCGAGCAGCGTCAGAACGCGCGCATGGAGAAGGCGATCATCGACCAGAAGGAGAAGATCAACTTCTTCTCACACAAGGGAGGCAAGATGCGCAAACTCGCCAGCAAAATGCGCGAGGCGGTGGAGGAAGCCGAGGAGAACAAGGTCGACGTCCGCCGCGAGGATAAGACGATCCCGCCCTTCACCATCGAGGCCCAGCCGTTCTCGATGCCGCTGGTGAAGATCTCGTCGCTGACCGTCATGGTCGGCCACAAGCCCACCAAGAAGAAGGTGGAGATGATCATCCGTCGCCGCGACCGTGTCCTCATCTCGGGTCCCAACGGCATCGGCAAGACGACGCTGCTCGAATCGATGGCCAACCGCACCGAGAAGGGTGCCGAGATCGCCGCCGAAGCCGTGGTGGGCTACTACCGCCAGGACTTCTCGGGCCTGCCGCTGGACCAGACAGTCTACGAAATCTTGGAAGAAGCCATGGACAAGCCGAACAACCAGCTGGTCTTCGAGACGGCCGCACGCTTCCTGCTGCCCGGTGAGAAGGTGAAGGCCAGGGTGGCCTCGCTCTCCGAGGGCCAGAAAGGACTGCTCTGCTTCGCCCGCCTGATGCTCCTCAAGCCGAGCCTGCTCATCCTCGACGAGCCGACGAACCACATCAACTTCCGCCACCTGCCCGTGATCGCCGAGGCGCTCAACGAGTACGAGGGCGGCATGATCCTGGTGAGCCACGACTCGGAGTTCGTCTCCAAGGTGACGATGACCGAAGAACTCGACCTGGGTTCGCTCTGAGCGGCCTCAGCTTTGTTTCTCGCGGACGTGCGCCGATGCGCGGTAGAAGAACAGGAAGACCGCCACCAGCACGCCGATGTCGTCGAGCTGCCCGAGGATCGGGATGATGTCCGGCACCACGTCGAGCGGCGAGACGCCGTAGACGAGTCCGCCAACGAGAAGTGCCTTGGCCGCGAACGGGACTTTGGGGTTCAAGAACGCACGCCAGAGGAGTGTCAGCTGATGGGAGAGGGAAGTCATGGGACACCAGGAGCCTAGCTTTTTCGTGGCCGGACGTCGCCCAATCCGGTAGCGTTTTCCATCATGAACTCCCGCTCGCTCCTCATTGCCGGTGCCCTGGGTGCCACGCTCCTCGCCACGCCGTCCGCGTTTGCCACCACGGGCTGCAATGCCGTCGGCTGGGACGAGCGCCACGCCGATGTACACGGTTGTGACCTGTACTACCCGGCGATCGAGTGGATGTACGACGAAGGCATCGCCGAAGGCGAAGCCGGAGCCAACGGTCAGCGTTTCTTTCGTTCTGAGCGCGCCGTGAACCGCGCCGAATTCACCAAGCTCGTCCTGCTCGGCAGCGGCGACCGCAGCCCGCCCGCGCCCTGCGCGACGGCGCCGTTCCCAGATGTGCCCAAGGATGCCTGGTACGCACGCTACGTCTGCGCCGCCAAGGCCAAGGGCATCATCGGCGGCTACCCGGACGGCACCTTCCGGCCCGCCGCCAACATCAACGACGCCGAGGCCGCCAAGATCCTGGTCGGCGCCTTCGACGTGGAGACGCGCCCCGAGGACCTGACGGCCATCGACGGCGAATCCCTCTGGTACAAGCCGTACGTGCTTGCTCTCAGCCGCCGGAATGCCGTCGCGCCCACGATCGCCGCGTTCGATGCGCTGATCACGCGCGGCGAGATGGCTGAGATGATCTACCGCCTATCGGAGGGGAAGCCGTCGTACGTGATGCCCACCGACGAAACCGATAATGAGCCGCTGGGCATGGGCTACACCAATCCCTTCTCGCTCGAAATGACGCTCGGCCTCTGGGTCGACGCGCCAGATGCGCCCTATGTCTTCGCGCCGGTCTCGACTGATTTGTGGGACACGATGCCGACCATCAACGGCTTCCGCTTCTTCCACGACCTGCCGGAAGTGCGCTGCACCGAATCCGGTTTGTGGGAGCACTGCGATCCCGTCTTCGTCGACTGGTCCATCGCGCTCTACGTGACCGATCGGCCCGTGGCTGACGCTGCGGAGAAGCTACTTCTGCCCGGCCAGCTTGAGACGCTCTGGTTCGGCGGCCGGAAGGGCACCTGCTCCACTATGGGTGTTGAGGGCGAGAACGTGACGTTCTGCTTCGTCCCGCTCAAGGCCGGCAAGACGCTGGTAGTGCAGTACGATTGGATCGACACCAACGTGGCCTACACACAGACGCCGGGCATTACGCCTATCGCCAAAGCGGACGCGTGGTTCGCACGCATCCGCTCGTCGATTGAATTCGTTGAGGGTCTCTGATTATTGGAGGCAGGGCGCGCCGCTCTTCACGCCGTTGGCCGCGGCGATGCAGCTGTTGCCGTAGACCTCGCCGTCGCAGCCGCACCAGCCTCCTTCGAGGTAGTACATCGGGCACATCATCTCCATTTCGGTGCAGCCGTTCTCAGTCGCTGCCTGGCCGGCCGGGCATAGGCAGCTATCCGCGATGGATGACGAGGAGGAAGAGGAAGACTTGGACGAGGACGACGAACCCGTGATCGTGAAGGTCAGACTGTTGCTGACGGCGCCGTCCTTATTCTCCACCGAGACGTCGTACTCGCCGGGGCCATAGGGCAGCACGGCGATCTTGCAGAAGGGCAGGCAGGGGAGCGTGGTC
>JAGOUB010000009.1 GCA_018061525.1 Candidatus Peribacteraceae bacterium | reverse complement strand
CTTCTCCAGTTTCTTCGGCGGAGGCGGACGCGGCGCGGCCCAGAACAAGGGCGCCGACCACGAGGTAGGCGTGACCATCGAACTGGCCGAGGCCGTGACCGGCGCCAAGCGGACGATCCGCGTGCAACGCCAAGCGGAGTGCGAGACCTGCGGCGGCAACGGCGCGGCCAAGGGATCGGCGGTGATCACCTGTGACCAGTGCGGCGGTACGGGCCAAGTGACGCGCGTCGCCCAGTCGTTCTTCGGCCAGATCCAGCAGCGCGGCATGTGCCCCAAGTGCCATGGCAGCGGCAAAGTGCCCGAGAAGCCCTGCGCCACCTGCAACGGCCAAGGCCGCACGGCCAAGCGCGACGACATCACGGTCGAGATCCCCGCCGGCATCGCCGACGGCCAAAGCCTGCGGGTGCGCGGCAAAGGCGACCACGGCCTGCCCGGCCAACCGGCCGGAGATCTGTTCGTGCACATCACGGTCGAACCGGATGATCGCTTCCGCCGCGACGGCGACGACACCCACGGGGCCATCGCCATCAGCGCCATCGACGCCATGCTCGGCGCCGAGATCGACGTGGAGACGGTGCAGGGCCCGGTCACGGTGTCGGTGCCCGCGGGCACGCAGCCAGCCACGATCATGCGCGTGAAGGGAAAAGGAATGCCGGTGCTCAACACCTCCCGCCACGGCGACCACTACCTGCGCATCGACGTACTCATCCCGAAGAAGCTCAGCCGCGAGGAGAAGAAATTGGCTGAGGAATGGCGCAAAATTCAGGGCTGATCAGGAATGGGAAGCGCAGCAGGGGAACAGGCGATCCAGCCCTCCTCCAAGCCATTTTCCCATGATCAAGATCTTGCTGAACAGGCGCCCACTGGGCATGACCACGGAACGCGACCACTCATCGCGAGCAGGTCACGATCAGATATCGAGGTTCTCCAGTCCGTCGTCGGCCGCAATCACCGGCGAGAGCTCTTCGCCGCTCTTGATCTTGGCGTCTTTCTCATCCTTGAGCTTGAGCACGATCTGGCGGTAGTCGCCCTGGCCGATACTCTCGGTGGTCAGGTCCTGCAGAGCGGGGGACTCGGCGACGTGGAGGTGCACGATGCGGCGGAAGTACGGGCTCATCGGCGAGAGCGCCACGCGGTTGCCCGTACGACGGACGAAGTCGGCCTTCTGGTCGGCAATGTTGCGGACCTTCTCCTCCTGCTGGCGGCGGTAGCCGTCGACGTCGAGGATGATGAACGGATTCTGCTCGCCCTTCTCCTTGGCGCGGACGATCGCCTTAGCCAGATGCTGGAGCGAGTTCAGCGTCTCGCCGTGCCAACCGATGAGGCGGCTCGGGTCGGGCGCGGTGATATCGATGCGGGTGGCGTTGGTCTTCTGCTCGAAGCTCACGCTCAGGCTGTCGAACGCAAGACCGGCCTGCGAGAGCAGGTTCTTGAGCACGTCTTCGACGAGGGCGGCTTGCACCATAGCCTCGGCATGATAGTGGCTCGGGGGCACGTCGCCAATCCCGCGAAAAAAGAAAGAGCCCCCGGGTTACGGAGGCTCTTTTCGATGCAGAGTGGAAAGACGTTCTCAGCGGACAGCGTCCTTGAGGGTCTTGCCGGCCTTGAAGGACGGAACCTTCATCGCCGGGATCGAGATCTTCTGGGACGGGTTGCGCGGGTTGACGCCCGTGCGAGCAGCACGCTTGCTGATGCGGAAGGTGCCGAAGCCCGTGACGGTCACCGCGTTGCCCTTCTTGAGCTCCTTGGTGATCGTCGAGGTGAGAGCCTCGAGAGCGGCCGCAGCGGCGCGCTTGGTGATACCGGCAGCGTTGCCGATCGTCGCGATAAGGTCCTGCTTGGAAAGGGACATACTGGGAGGGGGAAGAAGAAGTACGAAGAAGTACTGGGACCAGTCTATCCCGGGCAACGGCTCAGGCAAGCCACATTCGCGCTCTGAGGCCGAAAATGGGGCTTACCTAAGCCGTTTTGGCTTCGGTAAGCCCAAAAACGCTGAATACAAAGGATGATCAATGATCACTCCTGATGGGCTATTCGCATACTTTTACGCCTCTTTTGTCCATCTTTGACAATGTACGACGCACCTCCGTAGGCTCAGGGCCCATGACCCAGCTCGTGATCGTAGAGAGCCCTGCGAAGGCGAAGACCATCAAGCGTTTCCTCGGAAAAGAATTTACCGTGGAGGCGAGTATGGGCCACGTCCGCGACTTGCCGGAAGGCGAGCTCGGCGTGAGCACCGACAAAGACTTCGAGCCGAAGTACGAAGTGCCGGAAGGAAAGCAGGCGGTGGTGAAGCACTTGAAGGAGCTGGCCAAGAAGAGCACGACCCTCTGGATCGCGACTGATGAAGACCGCGAAGGAGAGGCGATCGGTTGGCACCTCGTGCAGCTGCTCGACCCCAAGGGCAAGGCCGACGTGAAGCGCATCGTCTTCCACGAGATCACCGAGGGCGCCATCAAGGCCGCCGTGCAGCACCCGCGCCAGATCGACATGAAGCTCGTGGACGCCCAGCAGGGCCGCCGCGTGCTCGACCGCTTGGTTGGCTACACGCTCTCACCGTTCCTCTGGAAAAAGGTCTACCGCGGCCTCTCGGCCGGACGCGTTCAGTCCGTGGCGGTGCGCATCATCGTCGACCGTGAGCGTGAGATCAAAGCCTTCATCCCCGTGGAGTACTGGACGGTGGACGCCGCCCTGCAGACGGAGAAGAAGGAGAGCTTCACGGCCTCGCTCAGCCAGCGCGACGGCGAGAAGTTCGTGCCGTCATCTAAGGAGGAAACGGACACCGCCCTGGCCGAAATCGAGGGCAAGCCCTTCAACGTGACCGAATTGGAAGAGAAGGAGGTGCAGCGCAATCCCCCCGCCCCGTTCACGACCTCGACGCTGCAGCAGGAGGCCGCCCGCAAGCTCGGCTTCTCGGTGAAGCAGACCATGGTGGTGGCGCAGCAGCTCTACGAAGGCGTGGCGTTGGGCAAGGGCGAAGGCTCGGCCGGTCTGATCACCTACATGCGCACCGACTCGGTGAACCTGAGCCAGAAGGCGCTCGACGACAGCAAGAGCACGATCCAGCAGCTCTACGGCCGCGAGTACGTGCTGAGCGAGCCCCGCAAATTCGCCAACAAGAGCAAGGGCGCCCAAGAGGCCCACGAGGCCATCCGTCCCACCGAGATCGAGCGCACGCCCGAGTCGCTGGCCGACGTGCTCGACCACCAGCAGCTGAAGCTCTACACGATGATCTGGCAGCGCACGATGGCCACACAGATGCCGCCGGCCGAATTCAAGCGCGTGGGCGCCAACATCGCCGCCGGCCGCTATACCTTCCGCGCCACCGGCCAGACGCTGCTCTTCGACGGCTACCTGCGCGCCTACACGGAAGGTAAAGATGAGGACCACGAGGCCGCTACCGCCCAGAACGACACCGACAAGCTCCTGCCGCCGTTGGCCGAGGGCGACACACTGGCGCTCGACTCGATCACCCCGGAGCAGCACTTCACCAAGCCGCCGGCCCGCTACACCGAGGCCAGCCTGGTCAAGAAGCTGGAGGAGGAGGGGATCGGCCGTCCGAGCACCTACGCCCCGACCATCTCGACAGTGCAGCAGCGCGGCTATATCGAGAAAGACGGCCGCCAGCTGATCCCGGCGGACGTAGCCTTTACAGTCACGGACCTGCTCACCGAGCACTTCCCCGACATCGTCAGCCTGAGCTTTACGGCCGACATGGAGCAGAAGCTCGACAGTGTGGCCGATGGCGAAGCGGACTACCGCCACTTCGTCGGTGAGTTCTACAAGCCGTTCCACAAGCTTGTCGAGAGCAAGACGAAGGAGATCAAGAAAGAGGACGTGCTCAAGGAGCGAATCCTCGGCATCGACCCGGCGACGGGTAAGGAGGTGGTGGCGCGCATGGGCCGCTTCGGGCCGTTCGTGCAGCTGGGACGTGTGGAGACCAAGGATGCCAAGGAAGCGAAGGCCATGCGCCAGAGCGGCGAACTCAAGACGGCCTCGATCAAGAAAGGCCTGCACCTGGACGACATCACCTTGGAGCAGGCACTCGCACAGCTGCAGTTCCCGAAGACGCTCGGCAAGGAAGGCGAGTCCGACATCATCGTGCATCTGGGCCGCTTCGGCCCGTACCTCCAGTGGGGTGAGCAGACGACGACGCTGCCCAAGGAGGTGGATCCGGCGGTGGTTGATCTGCCCCAGGCCGTCGACCTGCTTAAGAACGCTAAAGAGATGAAGCGGAAGGCCTCCGAGCCGCTCAAGACATTCGGCAACGATCCGGAGTCTGGAAGCGCCGTGTTCGTGAAGGACGGCCGCTACGGCCCCTACGTGACCGACGGCAAGACCAACGCTTCGCTCAAGAAGGACATGTCGCCGGACACGATCACGGAGGCCGAGGCCTTCGAGCTCCTGGCCAAGAAGCGCGCCTCGCCCAGCCGCGGCTGGAAGGGTAAGGGACGCCGGTGACCTACGCATGACCATGATCATCGCCGAAAAGATCAGCCGCTGACCACGCGGCCTTTTCGGTGTTCTACTCGAAAGGGAGCGACCGAAGTGGGACAGAGAACCGCTCGGTGATCGTCGATGGATAGGCGGTTTTTTCCGCTCACGGACTAGGGCTCCGCGAATGATCGCCCTCCAGATCGAAAAAGGAGGCGAGTAGCCTGTCAGGTCATCATGACAAAGGCGATGATTCCATCATGTTCGTGGAAAACTGACGAGGGATGTTTCTCGCTGATCATGATCGTGATCCATAGCATGACCACGTTCTGATCAACCTCCCACTCACCCCCATGGAAACCGCCACCCCCACCCTCTCCATCAAGGAAGCCGCTGATCGTTACCAGAAGGCCGAGATCACCATCCGCCGCCTGGTCCGCTCGATCGTGAAGGATGCCGAGTCGCCCGACCGTCACCTGATCACGCCCGATGCCGGCGAGGCCAAGAAGCTCCAGAGCAAGCGCAAGCCCTTCAGCTACACCCTCAGCCTGGAACTCCTCGAGCGCCATTTCTCCGGCGCGGGTGCCAAGGCCGCCAAGGCTCCGGCCCAGAACGCCGAATACATCCGCCTGCTGGAGCAGACCTCGGACGGCCTCAAGGACCAGCTCAAGGTGAAGGACGAGCAGATTAAGTCGCTCCAGAACTCTATCGAGGGCCTCAGCGAGCGCCAGCGCGAGATGAACATCCTCATGAAGGGCCTCCAGCAGCAGCTCATGCTCAGCAGCGGCCAGCCCGCCGCCGAGAAGAAATCGTGGTGGACGCCCTGGAAGAAGTGATCATTGGTCCAGCAACTTCGCCTTTAAGACCGCCAGTAGGCGGTCTTTTAGTTCCGGCGGCGGCTCGGGCGCCGGCTGCGAGCGGAAGAGGGTATCCAGATCGCGGAAGCCCTGCAGCGTCTCGTGGCAGGCGAAGCAACCGCGCAGATGCAAGATTACTGTCAGCCTCAACTGATCACAGCGCAGCTCTCCGTCGACATAGGCGGAGAGAGCAGGACCCAGCGCCTCGCACTCGTCGGGGGCATCCATCGGGGATATGCTAGCCCGCCCCGGATGAGTACACTACGGGGGCTCCGGGGTTGGCCCGGCGCCATAAAACGATCATTCTCGATTCCCGGTGGTACCAGTCCCCTAGGCGCGTAGCTCAGCTGGTAGAGCATCAGTCTCCAAAACTGAGGGTCGCAGGTTCGAGCCCTGCCGCGCCTGCCATCTCTTTCCAACAGACCGTGAACCGACCAGAGATCCTCGCCTTCTTGCGCCCGCAGCGCACCATGACGCTCGCCACCGTCGGTAACGACGGACGGCCCCAATCCGCGACCGTGGAATTTGCCGTGGGCGACGACCTGACGATCGTCTTCGACACGTTCTCAACCTCGCGGAAATACCTGAACCTGCAGCGCGACCGGCGCGTGGCCTGCGTGTTCACCGTCGGCAATCGGACGGTGCAGTGCGAGGGGATCGCGGAAGAATTGTCCGGCGAAGCGCTGGGCCGGGCTAAGGCGCTCTTTTTTGCGACGGTGCCGCGGGGCGCCAAGTTCGATGACCTGCCAGAGACCTACTACTTCATGATTCGCGTCGGCTGGCTGCGCGATAGTGACTACGGCCAGGATCCGTGGCGGCAGGAGGAGTGGACATTCTGATCAGACCAAGGTAATTGCCTAAATACACTATTTATGGTATAAATAGTTTATCTGTCCACCGCGGACAGACGGATCTTTCAGAGCGAGGACGTCTCGTGCACCCTATCGGTTTCGTCGTTGTGACCATGGCCGCCTTCTTGAGCGGCATCGCGTGGTTTGTCGGCGGGCAGCTTGATCAGCCCACCTCCATGACCATCGTCTTCCTGTGGATGGGCAGCCTCATGTTCCTAATGATCCCCAACCAGAAGCCCCGGAAGCGGGCCGAACTGTCGACAACGCTGAACATCGACCATCTGTTCCCCACCACCTCTCACATCCGCCAGACGGACAACGAGAAGGATGTGGAGAGCCGCTGGCGCTAAGAGATCACCTCGTTCGCCTAACCGCCCTCCCTTGGAAGGCGGTTTTCTTGATGGTTTAAAGATGGTAGGATGTATTTGACAAATATATTAAATAGTATATAAATGTGTTATCGCTGCGTGTGCGGCGAGGTCATTTACTCCAACGGGGAAGTTCCCATGGTTCGTCTGGTTTCTGGCACCTTCTTGGTTGCCCTCTGTTTCTGTCTGTTCGTGCTCGAGTACGGCCGGTTCCTCGGCCTCGATCAGCCCAATCTGCTCAACGTGCTGGTCTTCGCCGCCCTCGGCCTGCCCACCGGGGTGGGCATCTGGCTCATCGACAACTACGAGCAACCCCAGTCCAAGCTCGATGAGCGGATGGAGCGCCTAATGGCTCCGTATCGCGCCGCCCGCTGATCACCTGATCAGCACCGTCATCACTTCCCCCTCAAAAGCCCCCGCATTCGTGCGGGGGCTCTTTTCGTTCTGGGCAGAAATGAGATGGATCAGGCGACCACCTTGGCCGACGGGTGGGCCAGAATGTCGCGGGCGACGACGATGCCGACGGCCATCACCCAGGCGCCGAGCAGTTCGCCGACGAGCGTGAGTACGAAGCCCATGAGCATGCCGTCATTGCCCAGCAGGCCGCCGAGGATCGCGCTGATCACGCCGGCCACGATGGCGGCGGCAAGGCAGGGGAGTACGACTCGCAGCCAGGCGCCGACGGTGGCGTCCATGCTCAGGCGCGTGCTCTCGGTGACGCCCTTCTTCTGCTCAAGCAGGAAGAGCGGCGCGGCCGTGAAGCGGGGGATGACCACCAAGGCGTAGATCCAGCCGATGACCGGAATCCAGACAAAGGAGCGGACCACGAGCCAGAGCCAGAGAAGCACGAGCGGGATGACGTCGTTCCAGAAGAGCTTGAAGGCCTCAGCGGCGTCTTTAGGGCGGCGTACGAGGACGGTGGTGACGTAGGCGCGGGAGATGATGGAGACAAGAATGAGGATGAGCACGCCGCCCAAGATCGTAGGCAAGGCGCTGATCAGGCCCGAGGCCATGGCCTCAGCCTCGATGTCGGGGGGCGTAAGCTCGTCGAGAGCGGCCGTGTCGCCGGCGGCCAGGCGCTGGTTGGCTGCCTCAAGGCGCTGCTCGTACTCGGCCATGCGCTGTTCAAAGCGGCTCAGGCCGACACCGGCGGCGCCGAACGCGAAGCCGGCGGCAATAATGCCGGTGACAACGCTGAAGATGACCGCGCCGATGAGCAGGGGCATGAACACCTGCTTCACGAGAGCGAAGGCGTCGCTGAGAATGACGGAGACGGGCTTAGGCGAAACAGTCATGGGGAGAGGGAGGAAAAACGGACCCATGGTACACCATCGCCAAGAACAGCGCAGATAGCATGCCAAGAACGGCGATTTCGCGTATCATCCGCGCCGACGTGCTGAAGATCGAGATCACTGTCGGCCGCCCGATGATGCTGCTCGCCTGGCTCTGCCTGGGCGCCGCCTTCGTGGGCTGGCTGCGCTGGGCCTCGGCGCCGACCTCATTGCCGCCTGTGGGCGCAACGACGGCTTCGGTCATCGGCGCCGGCGGTCCGACCACGGACCTGGCGGGACGCCTGGCAGCGGAGAAGGACCTGCGTGACGCACGCTCGACGCTGGCCATGACCGACCGTGAGGCCGACATCCTGCGCTACCAGTTGCAGAGCTTGGAGCAGCAGCAGGCGCTCGCCCCCGATGACGCCGCCTTGGCCGGCAACCTGCGCCAGGCGCGGTTGGAGCTGCTCGGACTGCTTGACGACCAGCGCGAGGCGACCCGCCGCATTGGCGAAGCCCTGGCGGCCTTTGACGACGACGGCGCGGCGGCCGAGCGCATCAGCCAACGCTCGCAGGTGCGCGACATCGTGGTGGCGTTCAATTGGCCGGTGACACCATCGCTCGGCATTTCCGCCGGTTACCGTGACGGCGCCTACCAGGCGCGCTTCGGCATCGCCCACGAAGGCATCGACATCCCAACGCTGCAGGGCACGACCATCCTCGCCCCGGCCGACGCCGTGGTCTCGCGCGTGAACGACCGCGGACTTGGCTTCAACTCGCTCATTCTCTCGCACGCCGGCGGCTACGCCACGCTCTACGGCCACGTCACGACCTTCCTCGTAAGTGAGGGCCAGACGGTGCGGGCTGGCGATCCGATCGCCCTCTCCGGCGGTACTCCCGGCACGCCCGGCGCCGGCCTGCTGACCACAGGCGCGCACTTGCACTTCGAGGTGCTCAAGGACGGCGAGCACATCGACCCCAGGAGCGTGCTGCCGGCACTCGCCAATTAAGCAAAAGAAGCCCGTATATTCCCATAATATAGATATTATGGTATAATATTGTCTTGCCCACAGACCATCTTCCAACCCCGGCGGAAGGCGGAGAAAGCGTCGTCGCCCACCTGGGCGCACGGCTCGCCGCGGGCGCGACCGTCACCACGATCGGTAGCGATATCCTCCAAAGCGCCCTCTTCACCGACGCCCTGGCCGAAGAGATGGCGCTCATGGAAGAAGACCAGATCTCCGAGGGCATTTGGCAAAGTATCCGCGAAGCACGATCGACAGCAGTGGCGCTCGATCGGCTGCAGTACTGCCAAACGCTCGGCGCTCGCATGGCCACGAAGACCGGCGTGCGCGCGGGCACAATGCTGCGCGGCCTGCGCGGGGGCCTGCATGCCGTCATCAACGATCCTCGCACCCCCGCCTTAGTCCGACTGGCGGCTGAGTATGCCGAGGCATGCATTGCCCTAGAGGAGCGGGAGCCGTCCGGAGACGTTTTGTTGAGCGGCCTCCCGGCCGAGCGACGCATTGGCGAGACGACAGGCGGCAATGACTTTACGGAGAATTCCGACTTGAGCCGTCGCTTAGCTCTGCCAAAGCACTGGTCGCCTCACGACCGGGTCGCCGTCATCGCAAGCGACGCCGTTGGACATCTGGATACAAGCAACCGGCTCCTGGCCGTGGCCAGCGCCCAACCGTCTGACCTGACGATAAGCGCTTCTGTCCCGCCCCTTGCCCTGCGCCGGGCTGCTGACGACATTGATCTATGGCCCGATGATGCGATGTCATTCGCCGCCTCAATGGAAGCGACACTGGGGCGGCTCGGCACGGATCATACGGATGATGCCGTGACGGCCTTTGGCTCGCGCCTGGGGGGCCAAGGGCAGGCCTGGCGCGCGTTCTGGCTGGCGATCGGTGAGTACATGGCTGCCATCAGGCAACAGGTGATCGAGCGTCACCGCCAAGCTGAGAGCGCACGCGAAAGATTAGTGAGCGCACAGCACGACTATGAAAAGCGAATGAAGGCCTTGATGGGGCATGTCCATGACGGCTCCGACCCGCCCCAGATCGTGGCAGCAGCACACGACTACCTGCAGGCCTTGGAACATGGCGACTGGCGCACAACCGCGGAGGCAGTGATGCAATGCGAGATGTATACCCGAAGAGGGCAGTACCACAGCCTGTTAACCGATGAGACTGAGGCCGACAGCACCGGCGCGGCCGGAGCGATCGCGGCGCTGGAGGCCGAATGGAGACAGGCCCGCCACAGAGTGGAGGCAGAGCTGGCCACAGATGGACCAGAGACAGAAGAAGCAAGAAAGGGTCGCCAGGCGGTTGAGCTCGCTTGGGACAAGCTGCGGTCGGACCCGTTATTCGTGCCAAAACTCCGCTCGGCCTTACTGGCCCAGGCCGACGAGGAGGAAGCCAAACTCTTCCCGGCGCAGTGGCGGACAGTGCAGGCCGTCACCCACGATCCAACGCTGATGCCCTTTAAGCCCGGTGCCGATGAGGAATTGTCGCTCCTGCTCCGTCACGTGCATCGACCGGCCATCCGGCGAGCCCTGGAAGGGGAACTGGGCATCTCGCTCCAGACGCTTCCGTTCGTGACGCAGTTGCACATGGCGCGCTTCTTGCAGACGGCCGACCAGACCACCTTCGACCGCCTGCGGCGCGTATTGCGCCTCCAGCCGGAAGACGCCACGTCCATCCTCAAATCGTTCTTCGCCTGCGCCGAACAGGTGCAGATGGGGACGACGATCCTGAACATCGCCGAGCACCCGGCGGCGGCCTGCGTGCTGCGTGCGTACGCCAACCTAGCCACCGGGGCCGACGCCGCGGCCGAGAAGATCGCCACCCTGCTGCACGACTCCGGCGGTCCGACACCTCTCACGAAGGAGTACTTCTACCGCCAGCTCATCGTCCGAGCCAATCGCCTACTCCGCCAATTTGAGGTTCGCCTACAGGCCGAGACCGCGGGCCGCGAACACATCCCTGAGGCGGCCACTGAGTGTGCCAAGCGCCTGGTGCACGAGAACGAGAGCGTCGACCAGACCCGCTCGCTCGTGGAGTGCCTGCCCCGGTGCGAAGTCTCTCATTTGAACCTCTCCCAACTGCGGACAGTGCAGCTCCAAGAGATTTATCCGGCTGCGAGCCTGAAGGATGAGACGCTGAAGCAGCGCATGACCGCAGTGGTGGCACAGCAGTTCCCCAGCGGTGACGATCGTGAATTCCACGAGGGCTTCTTGCAGGACGAGCAGGCGCGCCTGATCTACTCCACTTGCGCCGGCAACCTGCTGGCGTTCTTCGGCATGACGCCGACCGACGAGAGCGGCGAGCGCGTGTACCTGGATTGGTTCTTCGCCGATCCCGAGAGCCCCGTGCAGTACTTGGCCGAGGCGACGCTCATCTCCACGCTCAAGAAATACGAGGGCCATTACGACTACGAGCACGTCGCGAAGCCGCACGTGCGCTCGATGTCGATCGTGCTGGAGCAGATGCCCGGTTGCGTGGGTTTTGGGAAGACACGGGACGGCGAGTACAAGCACCATTATCTGCGTTTCCGGACGCTGCGAGCCGAGCGTGACGCCTACAAGAGTAAGGCGCTCCCCGAGGCGGATCTCGAACGTCTCTGGGCGCTCTGCTGCGAGCCCGACACCATCCAGGCGGACGAGGCAACGGGACTGCGTTGCTGCCGCATCGTGTACAAGGGCCGCGACCACCACGACGACATTTCCGCTGCCGATGACGACGGCTTCATTTTCCGCGCCATGCAGGAACTGTGCGAGAACGGAGAGATGGTGCTTACCCGCGCGGTGCCGGCCGAGGGCAACAGCCGCGGGCACCAGGAATATCTGTGCGTCTTTGAGCGCGACCCGCAGAAAGGCGACGCTCAGACGGCACTCTCGGCGTGAGCCCAAGCGTGCTCAAAGACCGCCCGCTGCAGCTGGACGATACTGGCGTTCTCCACGATGAACGCGAAGATTTGGCCGCGCTCGACCGTCATGGAATACATCTTGGAGGCATAGATCATCACCTCGGCGGCATCGAAGGTGAATAATTCGCCGGGAATGGACCGCACCTGGCGCAATTTGGCCGCATCGGACGCGTACGCTGCACCGCGTGGACAGAGGATGCGGGTAGCCACTTCGCGGGCGACACGCCGCTCTACGAACGAGTCGAGCGTAGCCGCCAGACGAAACTCGTCACCTTCCAAGCTGAGCGGCTTGAGGTAACCGATGATCTCGCCGCCTTCGGTCAGGTCGCGCAGCACCGTCTCGTAGGCGGCAATGATGCCGTCGCGCCCTTCAAAGAACTGGACCTTGGGCAGAACGGAGAACGGGTTCTGCATCGCCTTCAACTCGCCGATGATCCGCTCCAGGCGGTATTCCTGCTCTTCCAGCTCGGTGCGCTGGCGCCGGAGGAGGATGGCGAGCGTCTCGGGCGGCTCGGCGGCGAAGAGATAGACGTTGGCCTTGCGGGCCATAGTGAGCAGGCCGCGCTTCACGAGCTGCTGGCAGGTGAACTGGGCGGTGGAGCGGGGGATGCCGGCGCGCGGCGCGAGTGTGGAAGCGGCCGAGGGACCCAGCTGCAGCAGCAGCAAGTAGAGCGCGATCTCTTTCTCTTCGAGGCCGAATTCGGCCAGCGTGGTGCGGACGAGGTCTTTGGACATGCCTGAATTCTAGCAAATACCCCTTAATATGACAATTCTTGTTGTCACTTTAAATATACTTAAAATGATTATTTTACTCACAAATAGTGATGATATCTCCTCATCCTATACAAGTACCTTAGACACTTATGCCACAAATTCGTACATTGGCAATAGTCCGATCGATCGCACTAGCGACCATTCACATCGCCGCAAACCAAGTATGTACGAACCTTCCTCTGACGACGAGGACTAGCGCGCCACCAAGGTGGAACCGCCGCTTCCCATGATCACTCGGGACATGTGGTCATTGGGCGCGGCGGCTCCACTCCGGAGCGCCAGTCACCCTCGCCAAGAGGAGGAACCCGTCCGTGGACACGGACACCCTGACCAGAGCGTATGCCCTGGGCCAGGAGCGGCACCCATCCGCGCCAGCCGCCCACCACGCGGCCTTCGCCAACTCCGTCGCCTATGGCGTCGAGGGTTGGTCCGGAGGCTACGGTGGGCCCAGCCTGCGCGAGCACTGGGCAGCCACGCTTCTGGGCCAGGCAGGGACGCCTGGCAGTATCCCCTTTGACCTGGCGGTGACGACAGTGGAGGCGGCCTGCTACGGCCCCCTCACTCTCGAGATCGCGAGGATGCTCACCTTTGAAGCGTCTTTCGATGATGCTGAAGGTGAGCAGGAGGAGGCCGAGAGGCTCCTCCGCGACGCTGGAGAAGACCTCGACGACGAAGACTTCTAAATCGTCGTCACCAACAACAGAAAAGCCCTCACGGGATGTGAGGTCAGCAAGAGCGAGTGCTCGAGCCGATAGTTTCGACGAACCCGTAGAAAACGCAAAGGAATCTCAACCGTGCAAAAGTTCATCAACGTCAGCAGCCACCCCTCGGCCAAGTGGAACCCGGAACAGACGGCCGCGGCCCTCGCCCTCGCGGCCGACGGCATCCAGGACGTCCAGTTCCCCAACGTCCCGCCCACGGCGACCGAGGCCGACATCGCCACGCTCGCCGACTCCATCGCCGCGCAGATACCCGACAACGCGGCGGCCATGGTCAGCGGTGAGTTCACGCTCACCTATGCCATCATCCGCCGCCTCCGGGCGCGCGGCCTCACCGTCGTCGCCGCCACGACCGACCGCGTGAAGACGGAGGTCAGCCCCGGCAAGTTCGAGATGGTGTTCACGTTCGTGAAGTTCCGCGCCTTCGAATGACGCGGCGGCTGGCGACGAGCCGTAATCGTCGCACAGAACCAACCCGCTCACCCACGGCTTCGGCCAACGCGTGAGCAACCGGGGGGGTCGCAAGACCCCCCACCCTTTTCCTTCGAGTCCGCTTCTGGCGGATTGGGAGGAGAAGGGTGGAACCTTCTCAGCACAACAAACCAGGAGAGAAACATGATTCAGTATCTGGCCGACAAGGCGCCCGAGATCATCGTCAGTTTTATCGGCACGCTGCTGGCACTGGCGCTGGCCGCCACTCTGAAGCGCCTGAAGAAGCGTGTGTACGGCGGCTGGACCTGCGAGCTTATGGTGGACGGCACGGTCCTCGACACGGACCCGCTCTCGCCCGAAGACGCGGAAAAAATGCTCGAGTTCAAACTGCCCTGGTGGCTCGTGCTGGTCTTCGGCGGCACGCCGACGCTCAAGCATGAGCGCGAAGTGCGCCAGTTGCTCCAGTCGGAGGTGACGCCCTACGGCCAGGTCAACGGCGACGTGCGCGATAGCACCACCGTGAACGGTCCGCGCCGCGTCCTGCAGCTGACCCTGACCACGGGCACGAACTTCGCGCCGCGGCAGGCGCCGAAGCCCCCGGCCCCCAAGCCGGTGGCCACCCCGACCACCTAAGCCCACGAGGGCCCGCCGCCGCGCCGGCGTAGATACCAACCATGCTCCGCGCGGGGAGTATGCAACGATAGCTCGCCACGGGGCGAGCACAGCGAGGACTGGCCAGACCGGTCAGTCCTCTTTTTTTCTCTTCAAACAATGCGACAGCCGGTGCCGAGGCGCCGTCTTCCGCATCTTTTGAATTCCAAGAGATGACTTCTTTTTTCTATGCCCATCCTCTCCCTCCCCGTTCTCGGCCAGCCCGAGACGACCCGGGAACCGTCGCCCCTACCGCACGAGCTGCGCCAAGGCGTCACTCACGAGATCCAAAGCGTGATGAACGCTTCGTACCAGCTCTTCGACCCCCAACCGCTGGCCGACCCCGGCCACTTCGCGGACATCCTCGCCGAGCAGGGCCTGGCTCCGGACACGCCCATCAGCATGCTGCCGTACGGCCATCGCGACCGCATCGGCTATGAGACGCGCCGCCTCTACTGGTGGCTGGCGTGGAACAAGGACCAGGAGCGCTTCCTGCCCCCGGGCGAATGCGCCCCGGTCGACCAGGCCGGCGCCGCCAAGGAATCGTTCCCGATCACGCGCATCGTCTCGTTCGGGAAGTGCAATGTCGCCTGCCCCTACTGCAAGCGCGACTGCCAATTCCTGGGCGAGGGCAACCTGCCGATCGTCGCTAAGCCCGTGCCACTGCGCGACCTGGGCACGCTCTGTACCGGCGCCATCCAGCGCGGCGAGATCGTGCGCTTCTCCGGCGGCGACCCGGTGGTCTACCTCAAGCAGACGCTGGCGCTCGCCCGCTACTTCCACGACGCGCACGGCAGCAAGATCTCCATCGCGCACAACGGCAGCGGCCCCAAGTGGGTCGAACGCCTGTTGCCCTACCTGTCCTCGGCGGCCATCGATTTGAAGGCCGTGCCGGAACAGATGGGCGAGGTGATGGGCATCGCGGCCGACCGCGGCGACACGTTCTACCGCCTCTCGCTCGAGACGCAGCGGATCGTCTCGCAGGCGCGCATCCCGCTCAACGTGCGGACGCCGATCTTCGCGCACACCACCTACGAGGACCTGCTGCGCATCGCCCGCGACATCCGCGCGGCCAACGACCCGCGCTACACCTTCTGGGAGCTCCGGCTCTACAAGCCGGTCGACGGCGTCGCCTGGCAGGCCCCTTCGCCCGACGCGGTGCAGGCGCTGGCCGAGCGCCTCTCGGCCGAAGTCCCCGACCTGTGGATCGGCGTGCGCGCCAAGTGGAACGTGAGCGGAATGCTCTACGTCAGCCAGGGCCGCACGCAGCCCGTGGGCAATTGGCAGCAAGACGCCGCCACGCTCGAGACCGGCTCGGGCAACCTCCCTTCTTCCCCTCCTACCCATGAACAACCCTTCTAAATCCGCTCCCGCTGGCCAGCCGGCCATCACCTACGCCAACCACACCGCCGACCTGCACCAGATCGCTTGGGACTTCATCAAGCGCCTTGAAGAGGACGGCCAACCGCTGGACATGCCCACGCTCATCGCCCTCACCGGCGACCGGCTGACGTGCTGCACCGAGATCATCGCGGCGCACGCGGCGAGCGAGATCAACGGCCAGACGCGCCAGCGCATCGCCGGCCTCTGCTCGCTCGCACCGGACGGCGAGATGCAGAGCGGCCAACCGACGATCGTCGGCGTGGCCGTCCGTCCCGACTTCCAACGCTCGGGCATCGGCCGCGAGCTGCTCGGCCGCGGCATCGCCCGCCTGCGCGAGCTCATCGCCGACCGCGACCCCGAGGCGCGACGCATCCTCATCGAGGCCGTGTCGACCAACGGCAAGCGGCTGACGCAATCGGTCCTGAGGCAGGAAGCCGAGGCCGCCGACATCGAGTTCCTCGACCACAGCGCCCTGTTTCAATTCTGAGCGCCAAGGGGCAACCGGGGCCCGGCCATCACGCCGGCCCCGCTGATCGCCTTCCGAGGAGAGCGCGTCTCTCTTGGGAAGGCGACCATAAGGTCGCCAGATCCATCAACACAAGGAGGCCAACATGGCCCAGGACATTCTCCCGTTTGTCAGCATCACCGAGGACGCCCACGCGGCCTACCACGACTTCGCGCGGCGCGTGGCCGCCGCCGTCATGGGCACCGGCCTCCGGCCGGATCAGATTCCGGAGGAAGAGGCTGAGTTGGCCGCAGATGGGGGGCTGCGCGTGTACATCGAATTGCCCCAGCAGAAGGGGCGGATCGAGTTCATCATCCCCAAGGGCCAATGGGCCTGGACCGACCGCAATTAACGGTCGGCCCGACGACCGCTGGTACGCCAGCGGTTTTTTTGTGTGCAGCCTCAACACGGGGTTACCCCCGTGTGAGGTGCCCGTACGATCGTTGCGGCAGGTACGCTTGTCCCTGGAG
>JAGOUB010000088.1 GCA_018061525.1 Candidatus Peribacteraceae bacterium | reverse complement strand
GCATGCGGCAGACGACCGATCGCGAGATGCGGGCGGCCACCAGCGACGGCACGCCGATGTAGGTGCCCTGCTTCTCGATGCGCTCCAGCTCGCGACTGCGCTCGCCGAGTTTGGAGCTCACGCCGCCGTCCGTGTCCGTCAGCAGATAGGCGATATCCCTGAGCTTGCCCTCTTTCCAGGCCTGGGTTTCCCGCAGCGCTTCCTCCAGCCGCTTTGAGACCTCCGTCGTCCAGGCGCTCAGCGGCGCCCGCGTCTGGCCGATCATCTGACTCACCTCCGGATCCAGGTCGGTGAACAGGTCCTGCGCGTCGCGCATCGTCTTCTCGTGGTGCGGGCCGATTTCCTCATGGAAGGTGGGAACGGCGTCCATGAAACCGCGCATGACATCATCGATCCGGGGCGCGGAACGCTGGACTTCGCGCAGCACCGTGAGGCGGTAGTTCGGCAAGTAGCCGGGCTGCTGCAGGCCCTTGGCTGCGGTCGTAGCGGCGGCGCGGCGCGGCACCTTGCCGAGCACTCCTCCCTTCACCAATTCGGAGATATAGCCGATTTCCGGAGTCATCTCTTCGGGTGTCATGCGAGCGGTAGGCGTAAGGTGTCCAAACTGCGTATCTTTTGCACCATTGACTATTCATGTCAATGGCCGAGACCGTCGCCATCAGCGTAGCTTCGCGAACGTCCGCATCAGGAGTAGCACGTCCTGCTCCATCGCCGGCGATTCGCAGACAAGCTGGCCGCCGAGGCCGCGCTTCTTGAGCACCTTCAGGAAATCCTTCCAGCGCGCGTCGCTCTCCTCGAACGGCAGGTGGTGGCGCTCACCAGCAGCTGTGTAGGCGATGCCGGAATAGTGCATGTGCATCTTCTGGAGCGATTTCTTGCCGAGCACTTTGGCGTAGCGGTCGAAGAGGGCGTCCCACTCGGCCGTCGTATTCACGCCGCCGTTGGCACGCGCGTGCAGGTGGGCGGGGTCGAGGCACGGGAACTGGTCGAACTCCTTGCTGATCGTGAGCACCTCTTCTACGGTGCCGAACTGGCTGTGCTTGCCCATCGTCTCCAGGGCCAAATTCACGTCGGGAAATTGCTGCTTCTTGCGTTTAAGGATGGTATCGACAGCCTTCCGCACCCGGTCGAGCGCCTGCTCGGGCGGATCCTTCAGGTAGAAGGCGGCGTGCACGCAGACCGACCAGGCGCCGCAAAGCTGAGCCATGGTGAGCGCGTCGGTCACGCGACGGATACTGGCCGTGAGCTTCTCTGGCTCGGGCGAGTTGAGGTTCACGTAATAGGGCGCGTGCACCGTCAGCGAGACATCGTGCTCCTCGGCGGCTGCGCGGATCTCGGCCATGCGCCGTGGCTCGCGGGGCACCGACTGCACCCACTCGATCTCCATCGCCTTAATCCCGAGCGACGCGGCGTAGGCGATCCCTTTGACCGTGCCACCGGGCTTGGGGGTGGTGAGGGGCGTACCGGCGACGGCGATGCGGAGCGGGGTCATGGCGGCATGATAGACTCGGGACGTGCCGCTTTCGAGAGAGATCATCGACCGCACGCTCGCGTCGCCCCAGGGCGAAGGCGCCTACGCCGTCTGCGAAGCGCTACTGGATGCCGGCCACGAGGCCTGGTGGGTCGGCGGCGCCGTCCGCGACATGCTCCTTGGAGCCATTCCCGAAGATATCGACATCGCCACCTCCGCCACGCCCGAGCAGGTACGGGCCATCTTCCCCGAGGCCGATCTCTCTGCTGCTGCGCTCGGCGCCGCCAAAGTGGAGAAGCGCGGACGCACCTTCGAACTGACGACCTTCCGCACCGAAGACGAAGCATCCGACGGCCGTCGGCCCGAGACCGTCACGTTCGGTTCCCGCGACGACGATGCCGCGCGCCGCGACTTCACCGTCAACTGCCTCTACTGGCAGCCGATCTCACGCGAACTCTCCGATTCGTACGCAGGAGAGAAAGATCTGTCTGAGCGGCTGGTGCGCTTCATCGGCGAGCCGGTCGTCCGCATCCGCCACGACGCGCTGCGCCTGCTGCGCGCCATCCGCCTGCGCGCCGCCATCGACGGCCAGTACGAGCCAACCACCCACGCCGCCCTGCGCTCCGAAGCCTCGTTGCTCGCCGGACTCTCGGGCCCGCGCGTCTTGCAAGAATTGGAGAAGCTCTTGGCCGGCCCCTCGCCCGATCGGGCGTTACGCGACTGGGAAGAGACCGGGGCGCTGGAGGTCCTGCTGCCGGAATTGCGTGCCTGCCGTGGTATCGCCCAGCCGCGCGACTACCACCGCGAGGGCGACGTGCTTGAGCATCTCTTGCATTGCGTCGCGTCATTTCGCGTTGATGATGGCGCCGACGTGCGCCTGGCCGCGCTGCTCCATGATGCCGGCAAGGTGGTCACCTTCGCGCTTGAGGAACGCATCCGCTTCGACGGCCACGCCTCCGCTTCCGCCGAGATAGCCGAAGCGATCCTGACGCGCTTGCAGTGCCCCGTGCGCCGGCGCGAGAAGATCGAGTGGCTCGTGCGCCACCACATGCACATGGTGTTCTTGGAGCTCTCAGAAGAAAGGAAGGCGCACTGGTACTTCCACCCGTGGTTCGCGGAGCTGCTCCAACTCTTCCGGCTCGACATCGCCGGCACCGATCCCTCCGACTACGGCCTACTTGAGCGCATCATCCACGACCGTGATGTCTTCCTCGACGCGCATCCGCGCCCAGAAAAACCGCTACTCGACGGCGAGGCGATCATGACGCTGCTCGGCCTCCGGCCCGGCGCCGAGGTCGGCCGTCTGACGCGCGAGCTGCTCCTCGCTCAAACCCGCAAAGAAGTCACCACGAAGAAAGAGGCGATCGCGTTCTTGGAATCGCTCGGCCGCTCAGCCGAGGCGCAGTCCTGAACGGACCAAGCTACAGAGCAAGTATTCGGCCAAAGCGACCAATACGATGGCACCGCCGGCGGAGATATCGAAGGTGAGAGCGGCCTGCAGTCCGACAATCACGGCCACTTCCGCAAACAGGATGCTGGCCAGGAAGGTCCGCTTGAGGCCCTGCTTCAGTTCCAACGCCGCCAGGCTTGGGATCACCATCAGCGCCGAGACGAGCAGCACGCCCACGGCGCGCAGCGAGACGCTCACGGTAAGCGCGGCCAGCACGGCCAGCGACGCATCCACCAAGCGCACCGACACGCCGCTGGCGGCGGCAGTCTCGGGATCGACACTCACGGCCACGAGCTGGTGGCGCAAGAGGAGCAAGGCGAAGAGCGTGGCTGTGGCCATCGCCCCGATCAACCAGACCTCGCCCCATGAGACCGTGACCAAGCTGCCGAAGAGCATGCTTCCCAGTTGCAGCCCTTGGCCACCGCCTTTGCTGAGCAACACGGCCGCCACGGCCAGTCCGCCGGAGAGGAAGAGCGAGAGGCCGGCGTCGCCGCTGAGGCGTCCGCGAGCGCGCAAGGCGTCCACCGTCACGGCCGTCCCCACGCTCGCTACTGCGGCGGCGGCCAAGGGTGCGACACCTACCAGGCTGGCGGCAGCCAGGCCGGCGAGGGCCACGTGCGAGAGCGTATCGGCCAGAAAGGTCAGCCGGCGTGTGAGCAGTAGCAGGCCGACGCTCGGCGCCACCAGGGCGGTGACCATGCCGGCGATGAGGCCGCGTACCAGGAATTCATGCTCAAAGATGCCCATGGGCGTGCGAGTGGGAATGGTGATGCAAGTCGCGGTGGTCGTGCGGCCGGCCGCGCAGGAAACGGACGGCGAGCCAGGTGGAGAGCGGCACGGCCAAGACCAGCGTGGCGCTGCCGACGAGCGTGCGCACAATCTCCTCGGCGAAGAATTCAGAGTTCAAGGTCGACCAGAGCGGGTAGCGGCTCTCGGCGCTCAAGAGGAGCAGGAGCGGGAACGAAGCGCCGGCGTAGGCGAGGGCGATGGTGTTGGTGAGCGAAGCGATGTGCTCGCGTCCTACCGACATACCGGCCCGCATCAGTTCGCGCTCGCCGAGCGACGGGTTGGCGCGGCTGATCTCGTCCACGGCCGCGGTCTGGGCGGTGGTGATGTCGTCGAGTACGCCCAAGCAACCGATGATGATACCGCCAAGCAGCAGACCGCGCAGGTCGACGCCCGCCAGCGTGCCGGTCTGCAGGAAAACCGTCTCTTCGCTGCCTAACCCCGACAGGGCCGAGAGCCAGACGGCGAGAAGCGCCAAGAGCGTGGATGCACCGAGCGTGAGCAGTGTACTAAGGAGCGCGATGTACGTGCGCCGCCGGAAGCCGTGCGCCAGCAGCAGCGACGTACAGGCAATGATGACGGCGCCGCCCAAGCTCACGAGCAGCGGGTCATGGCCCGCCGCGATGAGCGGCGTCACACCGCCGGCGAGCACGGCGATACTCAGCGCGAGGCCTAATGTCGAGGTGATG
>JAGOUB010000008.1 GCA_018061525.1 Candidatus Peribacteraceae bacterium | reverse complement strand
GCGTAGGCCTTCTCGTAGAGTTCGCGTTGGTACGCCGTGGAGAAGACGAGACGGTCGAAGCGCCGGAGGATCGGCGCGATCAAGCGGGCGCTCGCGGGCATCTCGGTAAACCAGGCGCGCAGCGACTTGGGGTAGCCGCGATCGGTGGCGCGCTCCCAGGGGAAATCGCCACCCAGGCGCAGCACCAGCTTGGGGCCGCGCAGGCGCGCGAACACCGTCGGGATGCCGGCGCTCACGGAGGAGAACGCCTCGACGACGTCGGCGTCTTTCGCCTCTTCACGAAGAGCGGCGGCGTAGCGGCGCCAGCGCAGCAGCGGACCGCCGTCCTTAGCGACCGCACGCACGCCGTAGTCGCCCGTCGCCGGACGCGCTGCGCCGTACGTCACCACCGTCACACGGTGCCCGATATGAGCAAGCTCACGGGCGAGGTTCGCCGCGTACGTCGCTGGGCCGCCGATGTCCGGGGGGAAGATCCCCGTCGCCAGCACAATCTTCACCCCGCCATTCTAGCGCCGTTTGGCCGCTCCGTCCGGGCAAAACGGCTGCTATACTGCCCGCCGGCATGGACCTCTCGATCGTCATCCTCCATTCGAACACGCCTAAGGACGTGGAAATGTGCCTGCGCTCCCTGCGCCAGGCGCGCCTACCCGCGGCGACGGAGATCATCGTCATCAACAATCGCATCAACGGCGCCAACGACCTGGTGCCCGCCGATAGCTGGACGGGATTGAACGTGCGTTTCTTGGAGACGGACGTCGATGGCTACATCTACGGCAACAACCTGGGCTACAAGCTCGCGACCGGCCGCATCATCGGCACCATGAACGCGGATATCACCATGCCGGCCGACACCATCGAACGGCTGGTCGCCCACTTAGACGCGCATCCCGAGACCGGCATCGTCGCGCCGCGGCTCTTCTATCCGAGCGGCCAGGAGCAGGACAGCGCCCGTCCGTTCCCCTCTTTCTTCGAGCTGATCAAGCGCCGCGTGGGCCGGGCCCGCTCCGAGCGCCCGCAGTTCGGCGACAATGAATGGGCCGAGATCGACTGGGTGACCGGCGCATTCTTCTTCATGACGCGCGAGACGATGAAGATCGTCGGCGGGCATGACGAACGCTTCCACCTGTTCATGTCCGATGTCGCTATTTGCCGGAACGCCTGGGCCGCCGGACTGCATGTGCGCCAGCTGCGCGACTGCCGCGCCACGCACCACGAAGCGCGCCTGTCGGGCGGCAACCTCTGGCGGCTGATCCACAAGCGCACCGGCCGCATCCACGTGAAAGACAGCCTGAAGTACTTTCTGCACTACGGCCCCAAGCCCCTGCCGCCGCTCTCACCCTCCGCCCAGCGATGACGCCGCTCGTCTCCGTCCTCGTCCCGCTCTACAAGACGGACCCGGCCTACCTGCAGCAGGCGCTGCAGGGCCTGCTCGCGCAGACGCTCGAGGACTGGGAGTGCGTGCTCGTGCACCAGCCGGCGCCCGGCTACCCCGAGCCGAAGAAAGACACGTTCCCCGATCCGCGCTTCAAGATCTTCACCAGTAACGCCACGAGCATCGGCACCAACTGGAATGCCTGCTTACCGCACGCGCAGGGCGAGTTCGTGCAGTTCCTCTTCCAAGACGACTTCTGGGATGCCGGCTATCTGGCCCGCATGGTCGAAGCGTTGCGCGCAGCGCCGACGGCCGCCCTGGCCACCGCTCGCCGCCGCTACCACTACGAAGGCGAGGTGCCGAACCGACCTTTTTACGAGGAGGTGCTCGCCGCCCAAGCCGAGCTGCCCGCGGGTCTCTACCCCGGCCGCGAGTTCCTGGTGCGCTGGCTCAACCGTGACCTGCGTCCGAACCTCATCGGCGAGCCGATCTTCACGATGCTCCGCCGCTCGACGGTGGAGGCCGTCGGCCCGTTCCATGAGGGCTTCTTCCAATTGATCGACAGCGAGTACTGGATCCGCTGCCTGGAGCACGGCGACTGGTTCCTGGCCAACGAGACGCTCGGCACCTTCCGCGTGCACGACGAGGGCACCAGCGCCAAGAACGCGCGCGAGGGCAAAGGTCTCTTTGAGCGCATCGCCTTGATCGAGAGGTTGGCCGGCGCCAAGGACAAGGCCGTCCGCGCAGCCGCCAAGGCCTCGCTCAAGCGCTCGCTCGCGCAGATGGTCGACCGCTTCGTGGCGCGCCGCAAAGCCGGCTGCGTGGTGGCAGCCAAGGGCGGCGGCAACCTGCCGATGCTGGCGCTGCGCCATCCCGTCCTGACGCTGCGCGCACTCTGGACGGCGGCCTCGCGCTTCCTGTCTTAAGGGAGCATCTCCCGGTAGACGGCGGCGTAGCGCGCCGCGATCGCGTCCCAATCGTAGGCGGCGGCGTTCTGCTGTGCGGCCGCGGCCATGGCCGAGCGCAGCGCCGCATCCTCCGCCAGGCTGATGAGCGCGCCCGAGGCGGCAACGGAGTCATCCACGGGTACGAGCGTGCCGCAGCCGGGCGGGACGATATCGGGGATGCCGCCGGTCTCAGTACCGAGCACCGCACAGCCCGCAGCCTGCGCTTCCAAGAAGACGTTGCCCAGCGCCTCGCTGCGCGAGAGCCCCGCGAAGATCTCGGCCTCGGCGAACTCCTTGAGCACGGCACGGTGGTCGAGCTTGCCCGTGAACGTGACCAGCCCCTCCAGTCCGAGCTCCGCCGTGAGCGCCTTCAGATTCTTACGCTCACTCCCGTCGCCAACGATCCGCAGCGACCAGCCCGGGATGCGTTCGTGCGCGGCCGCAAAAGCGTGCAGCAGCGTATCGATCCCCTTCATCGGTTCGAGGCGGCCGACAAAGACCAAACGGCCGGGGACCTTCGGATGCGCGGCGCAGGCCTGGCGGATGGCGCTGAGCGGAATGCCATTGGGGATGAGCACGGCGTCGCGACGGCCAAAACCGGCAGCGCGAGCCACGAGAGAGCGGCTGATCACTGTTAGGCGTATGGCGGCGCGATGCATCGCCCCCACGAGCAGGGCGGTGTTCGTGCTCTGGCAGGTGAGCAGGCGCGGGACACGCGGCAAGAGCCACGAGCAGCCGATCATCGCCAGGCCGGCGTACGACTCCAGCACGGCGTGGATGAGATCGGGTTTGAGCCTCTGCGCGGCGAACGGCGCCAGGAGCGGGAACAGGTACTTATCAGCAGAGAAGCCAAGACCGACGCGCGTCACGGGCACGCCATCCACCATGTCCTCTTTCGGGAGATCGCGGCGCAGTCGGGCCGTCACGATCCGCACCTCGAACTCGCCCTGCAGGCGCGTCGACACTTCCTCCGCGCACGCCTCGGCGCCGCTGCGAAACGGCCTCAGGAACGCCGACAAGACGACGACACGCTGCATGATGGGGGAAGCCTAGCAGAAAGAATGGCCGCAACTGTACGATTGGGCGCATGGAACAGAAGCAGGTCGACAAGGACGCCTACGATTTCCGCCGCTACGCCGCGGGCGGCCGCTTCGTGAGCTACCAGCGCCAGCTCGGCTGCCTGCTCGACCGCAAGCCAGCGTCGGTGCTGGAAGTGGGCGTGGGTGACGGCCTGGTGGGCGACTACCTGCGCCGCAACACGGCCGTGCAGTACCGCAGCCTCGACGTGGCCGAGGACCTGCACCCGGACATCATCGGCTCGGTGACGGCCATCCCACTCCCCGACCGCGACGTCGACATCGCCTGCGCCTTCGAAGTATTGGAGCACCTGCCGTTCGAGAGCTTCCCGGCCGCGCTCAAGGAACTCGCCCGCATCGCCCGCACGCACGTCATCATCAGCCTTCCGCACTACGGCCCGGCCTTCAAATGCTCGCTCAAGCTGCCGCTGCTGCCGGAACTGAAGGTCGCCTTCAAGATTCCACACGCACCCGCGCACACCTTCGACGGCCAGCATTACTGGGAGATCGGCAAGCAGGGTTATCCGCCCAGCCGCATCCGCGCCGCTCTGAAAGAGATCGGAGAGATTGAAGAAGAGTTCATTCCATTTGAGAGCCAGTATCATCATTTCTTCGCTGTCGTTTTGAAGTGATTCATTGCCACCTTTTGCAGCGCGCAAAAGGTGGCGCCAAAACGCTGGCGCGCCGAGCCCCTCTCCATGGTTCTGCTTGGTAGTGACACCCTCCCGAAGGAGGAAATATTCTTCGTGCCCCTTCACCCCCGGCCGGCGCGCACCCCTCCGTTCCATAGACGCGACCGTGCGCCGAAGGCGATATTCGATCGTGCTACATCCCCCCACCGGGTGGCCGCCCAGTGGCGGTGCCGTCACGCGGTTGGCGACGTGTCCGCGAATAGTGGCGGCGCAGGTCCGAGGCCGCGCGACTCAAGAGAGGCGCGGCCGAGTTTGCGCCGCCCGCGGACCGAGCCATTCCGCGTAGGCAACGCCACGACAGCGGCCTGTTTCTTTCTCCACTTTCTTTGCGCCAAAGAAAGTGGATACCAGCCGTTGGCACCTGACACAAAAAGTGGAAGCTCTTACTTCTCCTCAAACAACTCCTCATACCTCTTCCCCACCACCTCCCACGAAAACTCCTTTTCAATCTTTCCCCGCGCCGCCTCGCCCATGCGCCGACGCTTGTTCGGATCTTCCAGCAGCCGACGGATATGCGCCTGCAAGGCCGCGCGATCACCCGGCTCGAAGAGCAGGCCCGTGATGCCGTTCTCGACCAGATAGCGGTTGCCGCCCACCTCGCTGGCCACCACCGCGCAGTCGCTGGCCATCGCCTCCATGATCGCGTTGCTCAGGCCCTCGCTGTAGCTCGGCATCACAAAGATATCGCTGCCGCCCAGCACCGCCGGCACGTCGTCACGCAGGCCCAGGAATTCGATGCGGTCCTGGTACTCCTCCACCAGCGGATGGCCGGGCTTGTACCAACCGGCGACGCGCACGACCAATTCCGGGAACTGCTTCTTGAGCGGTGCCACCGCGGCGGCGAAGTCGTCGGCGCCCTTCACGGATTCCAAGCGGCCGACGTACGTGACCACCACCTTGCCGTCGGCGCCGCGCGCGGCGGTCGGACCGAAGCCGGCCGGATCGATGCCCTGCGGGATGACGCGCGACTTGCCCGCCACGCCCAGGCGCTTGAGCAATCGCTCGGGCTGGGGGTGGAAGAACACCATCCGCTCGGCCGAAAGCATCACCGCCCAGCCCACCGTCCAGGCACCGGCCGCCATGATCCAACCGACGAAGCGGCTGCGCGGCCACCACGTCATGCCCACGAGCGCGTCGGTAAGCAGCGTCACACGGTGCCCGAGCAGGCGCAGCCACGGCAGGCTAAAGGACGTCCAGAAGAGGATCTTGTTGTAGACGATCAGGTCTGGCTTCTCCTCGCGGATGAGCCGGCGGACCAATCCCCCGAAGCCCAGGCAGATGCCGAAATTGAGAGGATCGGGCAGGAAGACATCTTTCTTAAAGTGGATCGTGAGCGTGGGTGAGACGACCTGGATCTTGGTCTCGCTGCCCATGCACGCCACCACCACGCGGTAGCCCAGCTTCTGCCAGAGCTCGGCCAGCTTCAACGAGCTCGCCATCCAGCGGTGCGGCTCCTTCCAGTACGGGCTGATGAGCAGGATGGTGCGCATCGCGGTCAGCGGGGCGCGTCCGGCGGCAACCCGGCGTCACGCAGGGCGAGGTCGCGCACGAGCTTGGCCTGGCGCTGGCTCAGTTCCTCCAGACGGACGGTGAACTGAAAGACGATGAAAAACAGGATACCGATCGCCGTCACGATGATGGCGTTCTCTTGGTTCTTGATGCCCGTCGCGAGCGTGAGGTACGAGAGCAGCGACGGCATGAACGCGATCGTGGCGATGCCGCCCCAGAAAGCAGTCCAGAGGATCGCTTCCCAGAGGCCCTTCTTGCCGCGCAAGGCGAGTCCCCAGACGTAGGCCAGGGCGATGAGCGAGAGGATGGGGACGACGATTTGGTAGGGCGTGAGCGTCATAATCAGCGCATGAAGGAACGCAGCAGGATGCGGGCAGCGGTCTTGAGGCCGGTAGCGAACGACTGCCCCTTGGCCATCGTGTACTCAGAATACATCACCTTCGCGGGCACCTCGACGAAGGTCCACTTCTTGCGGCTGACCTCGCGCACGATCTCGGTGCAGAACTCGAAGCCGGGCATGCGTAGATTGAGGCCGGCCAGCGCCTTAGGTCCGAAGGCCTTGAGACCGCACTGGCTATCGGCCACCCACAGACCCGTGGCCAAGTAGGTGATCATGTTGCCCACGGCGTTGGCCAGGCGGCGGATGAAGGGGATGTTATTGATGCGGCCGAAGCGATTGGCAAAGACGACGTCGGCCTCGCCGCGCTCGAGCGGTCCAAGGAAGGCCGGGATGTCGCTGCCGAAGTGCTGGCCGTCGGCGTCGAGCGTGACCGCTGCTTTGGCGCCCAGACGACGCGCCGCGACGATGCCGGTCATGGTGGCGCCGCCGGGACCGAGGTTCTGGGCGTGGCGCACCACGATCGCGCCGGCAGCGCGGGCCACATCGCCGGTGCCGTCGGTGGAGCCGTCGTCCACGACCACGACCTTGTCGACGAATGACAGCGTCTGTTCCACCACCGCCTTAATACGGGTGGCTTCGTTGAGCGCAGGGATGACGGCGACGACCGGAGAGAGGGAGCTGCTCATGGGATGAGGAAGTACGCGATGCCGGACTGTTGGTCGACAACCACGGGCTGCAGGCCGGAGGCGGGATCGGAAGCGTAGGTGACAAAGCGCTGCACCTTCTGGTGGAGCGTACCCTCCAGATCGGCCTCGATGGTGGCCGTGTTTAGGTCGAAGATCACGCTGTTAAAGCCGAAGGCCTTGAGGCGCGCGGTGGTCAGCGCCGGGTCGTTTTCTTGGGCCACGCAGGAGAAGAAGTCGAGTTGGTTGTCCGAGAGCGGCAAACGCTCGGCGTTGCGCGGTACGAAGTACGGGATGAACGTGCCCATGCGCAGCGTGAAGGGTCGGTCGGGAATCGACTCAGCGCGGCTATCGACGAGCGCGGCCACCTCGCGGTAGTGCGGGATGGTCTGGGCGTAGACGACGTCCGCATTTACCTTACCGATGACGTACTCCAGCGATCCGCCCTGCATCTCGAACTGCCAGATACGCAGGCTGGCCGACGTGAGCAGCGACAGGCCCAGGAACACGCCCACGATCCAACGTGTGCGGCGATTAGGCGACTCCACGAGCAGGGCTTCGGCCATGGCAGCAATGCCGATAAACATGCCGATGCCGTACCAGAGGATGCCGTTGGCGAGCAGCGCCCACTCCACCGCCTGGATCAGCGTGAAGACGACAAGCCAGCGCAGGCGGCGCGAACCCGGCTGCCAGAAGGCAGGCGCAAGCAGGAGCAGCGGGAGCAGGAAGAGGAAGAACGAGGTCGTCACGTAGTAGCCGCCGTTATCCAAGTTGAGGATCGTGCGCCACGGCAGCAGCAGGTAGTGCGCAGGACCGGTGCCGGCGCCCCAATAGCGGTCGAGCTCCTCGGCCGTGCCGGTGCTCAGGCAGGCGGCCGACGTGAGGTCAGGCTGCAGCTCGGGCGGCAGCACGCGTACGTCGCGGATGTCGGAGGCGAAGTCCGGCTCCAGGCTGATGGCGGCCGACAGGCGGTTCTCGGCGGTGAAGGCCAAGCTCGGCGGCCAGTACCGGTTGTAGACGTTGTTATGGATGATCCACGGCAGCACCACGACGATGGCGCCGATCAGGAAGAAGGCGGCATCAAGCCCCGCGGGACGCCAGGCCCGACGACGGGCGGCCCACCACAGACAAGCGGCGGCCGCGAGCGCGGCGACGATCATGAGCGGCAGCGCGGGCACCGTGAGCGGCGTGGCGAAGAAGCGACTCGCGAAGGCCGAGGCGTTGAACGTGCCCTGCGCCACGAAGGCGGCCAGTGCGACGAACGACACACCCACGGCTCCCAACGCTCCCAGCTCGGCACCGGCGAGGACCGCCAGCAGGGCGAAGATCGTCATCGCAGCCGTCACTTTGAAGCCGAAGGCGAGTCCCGCGAAGACGCCGGCGAGCAAGAGCCACAGGCGGCGGTCGCGCGGCTCGACGGGACGGTCCGCATCACCGCTGAACAGAGCCGCAAAGACGCAGGCCGTCGCGAGCGCGCTCATGGCGAAGACGGCGTTGTCGATCTTCATGTCGGCGAACGAGAAGTGGCCGACTACCGGCAGCAGCGCGTAGAAGAATCCGGTCAGGAGGCCGCCGCGCTTGAGCACCAGGCGCGCCACGCCGATGGCGGCGAGCACCGCCACCACGCCGGCCAGCCAGTTGAGTAGCATCGACGCCACCGCACCGAACTCGGTCTCGGAACCGAAGATCCAGAAGCCGAGCGACGTGACGTACTCCCACTGGAACGACGCCATCTTCGGGATAAAGCCGCCGTACTCCACCAGCAGGTGCGGGCGGTTCAGGTAGCTGCCGAGGTCGTCCCAGCCAATCGGGAAGGGGCGGATGACGGACAGAAAGTTGAGAGCAAGGAGGCCGATCAGCGCCCAGCCGATCACGAGCGGCCAACCGCCGAAGCGCGAGGGCAGTTCGAACGATGTCTCGCGGGCCCGCTGCCAGAGCGCGAGCGCCTGCTTCCAGCAGATCACGGGAATACCGAGCAGCAGGACCCAGCCGCTCCAGGGCGTGACCAATCCGGCCACGGCCAAGAGCCAAAGAACGGCGACGATGCCGCCGATGCCGAGGCCCAGCGACACCAGGAACTCAAGCCCGGGCGTGAGGCCATGGCGGGGTTTTAGGCGCAGCCACGAGAGCAGCGCGGCGCCGAGCAGTAGGAAGTCGAGGAAGACGAGTGACACGAAGAGGAAGGCCGGCAGCACCAGCGTGAAGAACGACTGCTGCGAGCAGGCCATCGTCAGATCGTAGAAGGGCGTGCCCGCCACGGGCGTCAGACAGCCGCGCGTTTGGAGATCGGCGAACGAGGTGCGCAGCGCGGCCAGCGTGTCGGCGTCGACGTTCTGGTAGGCAGCCGGATCGGCCAAGCGCGCGAGCGGCGCACCGCGGCCGATGTCGGCGCCAGCGAGCGTGGTGAAGAGCAGCCAGATGGCGCCCAGTAGGAGCAGCGGCAGCACCCAGGCACGCACGCGCGGATGCTCATGATCGTTGCCGGCAATAGCACGAGCGCCGAGCCAAGCGGCCACGGCCAGCAGGCTAAGGAGGATGTACGGGACGAATGGCGCCGCGCGGCCGAGGGCATGGAAGAATGTCGGCAGGAAGGCCATGAGACCCTGGCAGACGAGGCCGCCGCCGCAGTCAGCGATGATGCTCTTGGCCTGATCGTTCGGCAGCAATCCGGCCAGATGGTCCGGCACGCCATAGAAGAGAATGGCGGTCACCACCCCGATCACGACGAGCGCGCTGGGCAGGAGGATGGCGAGAATCTTGGAAGTGCGGTCGGAGGGCATCTGGTGGCGGGAATACGGGGGTACAGCGTACCATACGGGACCGTGCCGTTCGACCCAGAAGCCATCCGCCGGCAATTCGCATTTTTCGGCTCAACAAAGCCGCCCGTCTACCTCGATAGCGCCGCCACCACGCAGAAGCCGGCCGTCGTGCTCGACGCCGTGCGCCGCTTCTACGAGACCGAAAACGGCTCGGCCTACCGCGGATTGCACCCCCTCGCCGAGGCCGCCACCGCCCGCTGGGAAGAGGCGCGCACCGAAATAGCGTCGTTTTTGAACGCCCCCTCCCCCGCCTGGATTGTCTTCACGAAGAGCGCGACCGAGTCGCTCAACCTGGTCGCCCGTTCGTTGGGTATGAGCTGGAAGCGCGGCGACGCCGTGGTCGTGAGCGTGCTCGAACACCACAGCAATCTCGTCCCGTGGTTCCAGTTGCAGGAATCGATAGGCCTCGAGGTGCGCGTCCTTCCCTGCGATGAAGACGGCGCACTCGACCTCGCCGCGCTCGATGCGTTCCTCGCCGATGGCCGCGTGCGGTTGGTGAGCGTGACGGCCCAGAGCAACGTCCTCGGCGTCCGTCCCGACCTGCCCGGCATCATCGCCCGTGCCAAGGCGGCCGGCGCCCTGGTGTGCGTCGACGCGGCACAGGCCGTCTCGCATGGACCCATCGACGTGGCCGCTCTTGGTTGTGATTTTTTGGCCTTCTCCGGCCACAAGGCCTTCGCGCCCACGGGCGTCGGCGTGCTCTGCGCGCGCCCGGAATTGTTGGCCGCGATGCCCCCGTTCCTCGGCGGCGGAGGGATGGTGCGCGAGGTGAGCGAGACGGGATTCATTCCGGCCGACGCGCCCGAGCGCTTCGAGGCCGGCACGCTGCCGATCGGCGAAGCAGTCGGCTTGATGACGGCCCTGCGCTGGCTGAAGTCGCTGCCCCATCAAGAAGTCGCCGCGCACGAACGGTCACTACTCAAAGAAGCGTCGGCTCTCGGAGAAATCCCGGGCGCGCGCCTGCTCGGTCCGACGGATCCCGCCAAGCGCCACGGCTGCCTGAGCTTCACCATCGAGGGGCTGCACGCCCATGACCTCGCCGACCAACTGGCCACAAAGGGCTTCTGCCTGCGCTCCGGCCACCTCTGCGCCGAGCCGCTCCACCGCCGCTTCGGCATCGCCGCCTCCACGCGCCTGTCCGTTGCGCCCTACAACACGCACGCCGAAATCGCCGCCCTTATCGCGGCCGTGAAGGACATCGCTGGACGCTGGCGCGCCTGATCAATCGCGCAGACGCGGCGGATCGAGGAGCGGATGACCGTACGTTGCCGGGCGACGCGTGCGCAGTTCGTCGTAGAACGCAGACCGCAGCCTCTGCAGCAATTGTTGGAAACCGCGGGCGGCCTCGCCGAGCGGCGGCAGTTCGTCGGCGGCGAGTTCAAGCGGCACGGACAGGTGGGTGATCTCGCTGTAGAGCGACCAACCTTCGGTTAAGTTGAGCGGCACGGCCTTGCGCACGGCTTCGATGTTCTCGGCGAGGGTGATCGCCGCGGCGAGTGTGCGCAGCGAGGCGAGCGCCGGCAGGCAGACCAGATCGATGGGATCGAGAGCGCTATTGGCGTGCTCGCGCATGGCGGCGGCCGACTCCACGCAACCGAGCGCCTCGGCGAAACGCCGCCCCCGGATCGCCGCTTCCATCCGCCTAAGCTCATCCTCGATCCCCTCGGCGAACTGCTCGCGCGGGTTCGGCAGCTTCTGCGGCGTCGCGTCGGGATCAAACGGCAGTGCGCCGCCGATCTCGGCAGCATCCCCGGGAGCTGGGGGCTCGGGCGGATCTTGGTCTTCGGGCTGGGGGGTCGGTTCATTCATAATCACAAAATACCATAGTTTTTCCATCTGGCGATCCGGTAGGCTCTGTCTGATGGATTTATACGCGGAGAACATCCTCGACCACTTCCGCCGACCCCGCGGCAAGGCGCCCCTGCCCGGAGCGACGGTCACGCATCATGAGCGCAACGCCAGCTGCGGCGACGACCTTACCGTGTCTTTGGAGATCAAAGACGGCGCCATCGCCGGCGTGGGCTGGGATGGCCAGGGCTGCGCCATTAGCCAGGCGGGCATGTCGATCCTCACAGAGCACCTCAAAGGGCTGGCAGTCGCCGAGGCCGCCGCCCTCACACCTGCCGCCATGCTCGAATGGCTCGGCGTGCCGGTCGGACCGCGCCGCCAGAAATGCGCCCTGCTCGCCCTCCACGCTCTGCGGAATGCGCTGCGTTCCGCCCAAGGCTTGCCGCCCGCGACCTGGGCCGAAACCTTGGCCGACTGAGCTTGTGGGGAGGCACAGAGCCTTTTACACTGGCGTCCCGCGGGTCCAAGGCGGGATTCTTCGCATCACCAGGTCTCGAGCCGTCCTAGCTCAGTGGTAGAGCACGTCCATGGTAAGGACGGGGTCACGGGTTCAATCCCCGTGGACGGCTCCATTTTCACGTGCGGCCATCCATGCTCAGGACGGGGTCACGGGTTCAATCCCCGTGGACGGCTCCATTTCATCGTGACTCCAAAAGTTTGAGCAACTCCGGATCAGAGATTTTTTTGCGCGCGCTCACGACGAACTCCGACAGGTCGATCCCCTGCGCCGCTTCGTACTCCTTCGCCTGCAGTCCCATCTCGAGCGCATCAAGTTGATGCGCGAACCTGGCCTCGGGTGTGGCGCCGTCTTCATACTCTTGAAAGAGCGCGAACAGCTCGGCCCCGAGCGGCAGGTCGCGGCAGAGCTTGGCCATCGCCTCGCCTTCGCGCCGCGTCTTCTCCTCTTTGGAAATACCGTCGAACGGCGTGATGTCGCCGACGCTCGGATCGCTCTCGGCCAGGTCGTGGACGAGGATCATGCGCACGAGCTTATTGGTATCGATGCCCGACCGCGGCTCCAACGCCATCGCGAGCACCGCCATCCGGTAGAGGTGGCCGGCGACGCTCTCCGGTGCGGCGACGCCGCGGCGCACCCAGCCGGCGCGCGGGAGGTGTTTGAGGTTCGAGATCTGGGCGAAGGCGGAACAGGGATTTTCCATGTTGAAAGTGTAGCAAACGCCTTGTGGATGGCCTTTTATTCAGCGATGATCGCGGTCCGCTCCTTGATGACCGCCCGCGACCCTGCGTCGTGGGAGGAACGTCCGGGCACCAATGGAACGCCTAGTGGCTAACGGCCACCCGCTTGTGCGCAATCATGAGCGCGGACCAGTGCCACAGAGACGAGGCCCGCAAGGGTCATGTGAAACGTCCCTCTCAGAGGGTTGGCCCGGGGCGATCCCGGGTATCACGGCAAACTCTAGGTGGTGCAAGGAGGACATGGGTGCGTGGAATCAGTCTTGGTTCCGAGACTCCACACTCCCCTCCGCTTGAGTCCTCTCGCAAGATTGGACCGAGACAGATGGTCATCCCCCTCACGGGGACAGAACCCGGCGTACGGGGGCGGATCCAAGGACAGCGAGAGCTGTTTTTGGATGTGTGGAAATATTTTCATTCTTGAAGTTGGTGCCAACCATTCGGTCTGCCACCTTTTGCAGGCGCGCAAAAGGTGGCGCCAAAACGCTGGCGCGCCGAGCCCCCCCCTCCATGGTTCTGCTTGGTTATGACGCCCTCCCGAAGGAGGAAATATCCTTCGTGCCCCTTCACCCCCGGCCGGCGCGCACCCCTCCGTTCCAAAGACGCCACCGTGCGCCGGGGGCGAGTAAACGCGCGTGTTTGGCGGATCCGGCCGAAGTGCCAATAGGCTATACTGACGCCGTGAAGAAGCTGGAAATGATCTTCGGCGTCCTACGTGTCCCCGCGGACATCGCCGCTGTCACGCTGGCCCTGGTGATCAGCTACCGCTTGCGCGAGGCGAACGTGGACTTAGTCCCCGGCGTGCAGCTGCTCGAAGCACCCTCGACGCTGCCGGCCTTCAGCCACTACCTGACGGAGTTCATCGTGCCGGGCATCGCCGTCTTCCTCTTTGCCGCCGCGCTGCACGAGCTCTACGCGCTCAAGAGCACCGAGAGCCGCTGGCGCGAGTTCGGGCAGGTGTGCATGGCCGTGGCCACGTGGCTGGTGGTGGTGACGGTCTGGTACTTCTTCGTCCGCAAAGAGCTCTTCTACTCGCGCATCCTGCTGCTGCACGCCACCGCCTTGCTCGCCCTCTGCGTATTCGCGTTCCGCACCGCGCTCACGGGCGCCGAGCGCTCGCTGTTGCGCCGCGGCTTCGGTGTGCGTCGCGTGGCCACCGTCGGGCGCGAGCCGGCGCCGAACGTGCTGGCCGAGGTGGAAGCCGAGCCCTCGTACCGCTACGCCGGCCACGCCGTCTCATTCGCCGCGCTCTCCGCCCTGCACGCCGCCGAGCCTCTGGACCTGGTACTCGAGACCGCCCCCAACCCGCAGAGCGAGGACACGCTGCAATTGATCGATTTCTGCCGCAGTCGCCACGTGGAGTACGCCTTCCTGCCGCCGGTCTTCGCCGACTCGCCGCACCTCCTGGCCGTCGACCGTCTGGGCCTGCTGCCGCTCGTGCGCTTCCAACCCACGCCGCTCGACGGCTGGGGCCGCGTCTGGAAAGCCATCGGCGACCGCGTCCTCGCCCTGCTGCTGACCATCGCCCTCTCGCCGCTGCTTCTGCTCATCGCCATCGGCGTGCTTATCGACGGCGGCTGGCCGATCTTCTATGTCTCACGCCGCGTGGGCCAGCACGGCCGCCGCCTGATCCCGGTGTTGAAGTTCCGGACGATGGTGAAGAACGCCGACCAGCTCAAGAGCGAGCTCCTCGCCCAGAACGAGCGCCGCGACGGCCCACTCTTCAAGATGAAGCATGATCCCCGCATCACACGCTTCGGCCGCTTCTTGCGCCGCTGGTCGCTCGACGAACTGCCGCAGTTCCTCAACGTGCTCGCCGGCCAGCTCTCACTTGTCGGTCCGCGCCCGCACCTGCCCGACGAGGTGAAGCTCTACGCCGACCGCGAGCGCCGCGTCTTCGCCGTAAAACCGGGCGTCACCGGCCTGGCCCAGGTCTCGGGCCGCAGCGACCTGACCTTCGCCGACGAAGTGCGCCTCGATCTGCAGTACATCGAGGAGTGGCGCGGCCGCCTCGATCTCTGGATCCTCTGGCGGACGCTGGTCGTCGTACTGGCGCGTAAGGGGGCGAACTAATTGACAAGATCAATGATCATTCCATACTAGAAGGGCGTTCTTCGGTATTTCCAAGTGCAAAGTATGGAGGCTCGCATCAATGGCGATGCAGCTATTTATTATTCTGGCTGATATCTCGCTAGAACCAACCGATGCCCGCACATTCGTGATGGGCATCGACGATACCGGGGCATCACTCGCACAGTTACACCAGCGCGCCGAGGCTACCTGCCGCGCCCGAGGCATGCTGACGATCATGGTGCAACCCGTCCCCATTCCCAATGAGCTCCGACCATTGTTCGACCAGACGATCCCTACGTGGGAGAACTGGTACTACGATCTTCTAAGCGCGTTCAGAGACGGATTCACAGAAGAGTCTTCTGGCAGCCTGGAGGAGTACCTGACGCACCTGCAAGAAAGCGCGGCGGCGGCCAATGAAGGTGGGCAGGCCTGCTGCACGTGGTACCTCAAGATGGCGGGGCGACGCTGTCGCCAACGAATGATGAACTAAGGCAGGACACACCCTCGACCCACAGCGCAGGCTGTGGGTTTTCTCGCTGAATAAACAGGAAGCATGATACTGACAAATGAATGTGAAAGTGATAAAGTAACATTATCGTCCTTGAATCGGTTCTTTTCTTTTTCGGAGGGCCATCACGATGGCGCTTAATCTCTTTTTTTTCATCGCCGGACCAACGACGAATCATGCGGCGAACGCCCAAGAGCTGGTAATGGGTACCGAGGCTGTTCTCAGTAAATCATGTGACCTATTGCTGACGGAGACAGAAGCTGCCTGTGCGCAACGCGGGTTGGCGCTAAAATTTTTCTGTCTGGTTAAGCTCTACGACGATATGCACCGCTGGCTAAACGAGGCGATCGCAGGCGGATGGAAAGATTGGTACACAGAAACGGTCGCGGCATTCCGGCAGGGCATGCTGGACCCCCACCTGCCGATCGGATCGGCGAAGAGCGTCGGCGAAGGAGTCGTCCGGCTCATGGAAGGCAAACGCGCATTCTTCTTATGGTTCATCAGGATGTGCGGCCAGCAAGCCATACATCCACAGGACACACCGTAACACCCGATTCCTGCAGCCCAGCGCTGCAGGATTTTTTGATCGCCTCAGAGCAGCGGCAGCTGCTGGTCGTTGATGGCCTTCTTCGGCGCCTTCTTGGCCGTCGGCTTTTTCTGCGCAGGCTTGGCGTGGATGGCGACCGGCACCGGCGCGATGTCGGGGCGGCGCTCGGCATCCTTCACCGTGGCGATGCGCGCCAGGTAGGCCTGGATGCGCTTGCCGTAATCCTTCCCGAACAGGCGTCGATCCATCACCAGAGCCTCGCCGGCGCCGCGGCGCTGGAAGGCAAAAGTGCGGAGCAAGCGGAAGAGCCGCTGCTCCAATCGGGGCATGAGGTAATCACTGAAGCCGTCGCGGTAGCGCATGGCGCGGCGACCGAGCACGGGATGGCTCGGATGGTCGAAGGGCAGCGTCTCGATCGCCAGGCGATCCACGGAGCCGGCGGGCAACTCGGTACCCTCGTAGGTCCACGGGGTGAGCAGCCAGATGGTCGTGCCTTCGGCGGCGAGGAAGTCGGCCTCCATGCGCCCCTGTCCGCCGCTCATACCCTGGCAGATCAGCGTCACCTTTTTCTCTTCCATGGACCCGGCGAAGCGCGCGAAGGCCATCTCGATGGAGCGCTTGCTGCCGAGCAGGATGATCGTCTTGCCCTCGGGCGGCGCGCGCAGCAGTTCCTCCAGCGGCGGACCGGCCAGGTCGACGATGATGGGCTCCGCGCTCGCCGGCGCGGCCAGGCGCTCGCTCTTGATCTCGTTCGGGACGATGGGCGCCTCGTCGCCCTCCTTGCCGGGCGGCAGCAGCAGCGTGGTGGGCACTTTCTTGTAGAGGTGCGCGGCCAGCAGGTCGGCAGCCTTCTCGGGCGCGCTGTGCATGTAGAGTCCGCCGCCGCGCCGACGCTCGATCCAGGCCAGGCGCGCAGCCAAGCCGTCGGGCTCCAGCACCTTGGCGGCCTGCTCGAGAAGATGGCGCGTACGCTCGGGCAGTGATTGATCCGTGGTCAGCGGCGCGATCATCTGGCGTAGGCCCGCGGCCTCACGCGACTCCAGGTCGTGCGGCACCAGGTAGCGCACGTCCTCGCCGCCGAGCTTCTCCACGTAGATCGCCAGCAGGTCCGAAAGACTGGTAAGCGCGGCGTGGCCCTGGCTGGCGGCGCGCAGATCATCAAGGTTGAGCTCGGCGCCGAGCGCGCGGGTGGCCGTATCCTCAAGCATGGAGGCGTCGGTGACGACGGCGTGCGTGCCCTTGGCGAGCAGCGCTGTAGCCTCTTCACCGCCTTCGGCCGCCACCTGCAGCAGTTGCTGGTGGTCGATGAGCACAAGCTCCGGCAACTCGGCGAACTGGGCGCGGTAGGTGGGCGAGACGCGGGCGCAGGCGATCACGCCGTTCCAGAC
>JAGOUB010000007.1 GCA_018061525.1 Candidatus Peribacteraceae bacterium | reverse complement strand
GAGCTGCTCGACGATCTCGGTCGGCACGTCGGCGGCACGCTCGGGGGAAACGGTGATCTGGGGGGCTAGAGCCATAGCAATGAATGATTGCTGCTCCGGCAGGTGTCGGTTGGGCATATAGTGTATTAAAACAGTAAATTATTATTATGTCAAATACGAGACACTCAGGAGAATGTCAGAAGAAACGGGCGACGCAAAGCAAAAAAACCGCCGGACCGAAGTCCGGCGGCGGGTGTGATCCCTGATGTTGTTGTTAGGCGATGTAGCCGCCGCTCTGGTGGGCCCAGAGGGTGGCGTACACGCCTTGGTGTTCCAAGAGCTCAGCGTGGTCGCCGACTTCCACGATCTTGCCGCCGTCCATCACCACGATGCGGTCGCTGCCCATGATCGTGGACAGCCGGTGGGCGATCGCGATGACCGTTCGTCCCTCCATCAAGTCCTTGATGGCCGCCTGGATGTGGGCCTCCGTGGCGCTGTCGAGTGCCGAGGTGGCTTCGTCCAGAATGACGATCGAGGTGTCGGCGAGGAAGGCGCGCGCCAACGTGATGCGCTGGCGCTGCCCGCCCGAGAGCTTGATGCCCCGTTCACCGACGAGCGTATCGAGACCGTTGGGCAACGCCTCGATGAACTCCCAGGCGTGGGCCCTTTTGGCGGCGGCGATGATCTCCGCCTCGTCGGCGTCGGGCCGGGCGAACCGGATGTTGTCGCGGATCGACCGGTGGAACAATTCGGTCGTCTGTGAGACCACGGCCACCTGCTGGCGCAGACTGACTTGCATGACGCTAGAGATGTCCTGCCCGCCGATGGCGATGTAGCCGCTATCGAGGTCGTACAGCCGCAGTAGAAGCTTAGCCAGTGTCGTCTTGCCCGCGCCGGACGGTCCCACCAGGGCCACCTTCTCGCCCGCGCCGATGGTGAGTGAGAATCCGTCCACAGCCAGACCGGCCTCCACTTGGTAGCGGAAGGTGACGGCGTGGAATTCCACCGTCGGTTCGGCCAGGTTGAGGCGGACCGCCCCGGGCGCGTCGCGGACTTCGGGCTCAGACCCGATGATATCCGCCATCTCTTTTGCGTCGGCGGCGTTCTGGTACACGCGATGCAGTTGCGATCCGAAGTCCCACAACTGTTGCATGAGCAGAAGCACGTAGGTCTGGAACAGGACGAAATCACCGATGGTGACGGTGCCCGCCTGCCAACCCTTAATCAGCCACCACAGGATCGCGAACTCGAGAACGGCCATGAGCAGGCCTTGCGCGCGCATGATGACGATCGTGGAGAACCAGGCCCGCTTCCGGGTCCGGAAACATTCCTCCACGTAGTTGCCGAAGCGTTGCCGCTCCTCATGCTCGCGCCCGAACCCTTTCACGGTCGCGGCGTTGCCGACCGCATCGGCCAGCGCGCCGCCACAGGCCGAGTCGGCATCGGCTTCCTCTTTCGAGAGCCGGTACCGGATCTTGGCCGTTTTCAGGTTGAAGACGATGAAGGCGACAACCCACGCCAGCAGGATGCCGGCGATGGGCGGGTTGTAGACGACGAAGGCGACGAGGGTGATGATGATCAAGACGAGGGACCGTCCGATCTGGAAGAACCAGGCGTCGGCGATGGTTTCGAACGCCGCGCGGAAACGATTGCTGCTCTTCGTGAGCGAGCCGGTGAAGCTGTTCTCGAAGAAGCGCGACGATTGCGCCATCACTGCCGCGAAGGCGCGGTGTTCGAGGTCTTTCATGACGCCCGCTTCGAAGCGGATGATCATGTTGTCGTACCAGATCCAGATGGCGTTCACGACGATAAAGAGCAGGCCGATGGTCCAGAGGGCGCGGTCGAGGCCGGGCCCTTTGTCGCCGGCTGCGAAGAGGTCGAGGATGTCCTTCAGAAGCAACGGGTAGGCCGACTTGGCCAGAATGCCGACGAACATGAGCACGGTTGTGAGCATGAACGTCCAGCGATAGGCCCGGATGCTGGGCCAGTAGGCGCGAAACACATCGAACATAGTTGGTTCCTCCTTGGAACACGGTGGTGTCAGGGATCAGTACTGTTGTTTTATACTATTTTCTATTTGTGGCAAACAACAGCCGCAGCAGCCTAGGGAAAGGAAAAAGCGGCGGCAAGCCGAAAGAAGAAAAATTTTCGGCACGTTATTCGGGCTGGAGTGCGTAGAGCAACGTGGCCTCGTCATTCATGCGCTCTAAGCACTCTTTTTTCATCAACTGATGTTGCTGATTGATCTTTTGATCCATATTGGCCGGCAAGCACTCGCCATCCATATAGCCCACCACATAATTTGCGCCATGAATTGTCAGTCCTATGACGAGCTCTAGTCTGACCTGCTCTTCTTCCAGTGTGTGGATCGCCTCCTGGCGAAGCGTAGTCTCAAGACTTTGGCACCACTGATTCCAGATGTCTTTCTTTCCTTCTCTCACTCTGAAGAGGGTGACTTTTTTCATGGGCTCATGATAACTCGATTTGCCATCGCATAAAAAAAGCCCCTGGCGAACCAGGGGCGGGGGCCGGAGACGATCTCCGGGTGTGTGTCATTCGACCGGGCGGCAGACGCTCAGGCGCGTCGCCGGGTCGGCGGTCTTGGCCGTACGCGATTCCACATGGACGATGCCGTTGCTGACGCGTAGCTGCAGGCGGCCATCCTTGGCCAGGCGTTCGCCCATGCGATAGGTCCGGTTGGCGACCGGCTGGCCGTTGGTGATCAGTTGCAACAGGGCCAGCAGGCCGACGGCGACGGGGGTGGGCATCCAGCCCGGGTATTCTGCGGCGGCGCGATCATCCTGCGCTTCCTCGTCGCAGCCTTCGCTTTCGGGGATGCCGAGGATCACCTCGTAGCGGCCGGCGGCGGCCGACAGCTCCGTTGGGTACTCCTCATACCAACGGGTGGTGTCCATGTAGGGGCGGCTCGCGGGCGACTCCCGCAGTTGGGCCAAGCTCTGGCCATCGAACGAGATGATGAAGGGGGCCGTGGTGGCCAGCAGCTTGAAGTCGGGATCGTCGGTGAATCGGTCTGCGATCGGGCTTTCCGTCATGGCGGGTCCTCCGTAGGGAACACGGGCGTCGGTCGATGAAGGAAGGGGAGACGGGCGGCCTATTCACGCGCATGAACAGAACGCCCGTCTCCGAGGACAGGCATTGGTGCGAACGAACGATTCCTCAGTCCGCCAGTCCGCCGAAGCGAACACACGGAAAACAGCCGTCGCGCTCCGAGATTGCGTCTAAGCGGAGCGAGCCAGCGTGGCCCATCGGGGTTCCAGTCCTGAGGATGTCTCGATTGTAGATCGTATCGGCACCGCGTCAAAGCGTCGTGCGGGAACGGCGCGGGCTGCGACAATATCCCGCTCGATGGGGAAGGGTGGATGGGGCGAGCGACGGGGTTCGAACCCGCGACCCTCAGGACCACAACCTGATGCTCTAACCAGCTGAGCTACGCTCGCCATATGCGACGGTGATTTATAAGGATGATGGCAGGCGGGACAGCTGGTTTGAGCATTTCTTTTCTATTGCTCGTCCCGTGAACGGGACTCGACCCAGCTGAGCGACGCTCGCCATGTGACGGTGGTGACACTGAAGGATCGTGGCGGCGTGTGGTCCATCCGCCTGAAAACGCCCGCCGAGTGTACCTCGGCCTATGACGCCCGCCAACTCAGGCTTTGGGCATTTGCGGGCCGTTTGCCGGGGGATTGAGGTTATCCGCCCGGATGATGGCCACCTCGACGTCACTCTGGAGTTCGCCGGATTGAAGGATGGGGGACGGCGTAGCGGTCTTAGGGGCGGCAGGGGCGGGCAGCGGTGCGGCAGCGCCGAGCGTCGTCGGAGCGATATCGCGGACGGCCGGCGTCACCAGCGTTGCCTTGGGTGCAGGCGCGGGGGCCGCGGCCACGGGCGAGGGCTGGCGCACGGCGGGAGCCGGCGTCGGGGCGGGAGCCGGCGGCGCGAGCGGCGTCGGGTTGTCGCTCACCGGCGGGACGCCGAGCGTGGGGCGCACGGGAGCAGTCGTCGGCGTGGGCGCTGCCTTGGGTGCCGGAGCGGGAGTCGGTGCGGGTTTGGGCGCAGGCGTCGGGAGAGCGGTCGGAGTCGCGACGGTCGAGGGCGCAGGAGCGGTTGTGCCAACGGCGGGCGTCGGAGCGGGGATCGGCGCGGCCACCGGAGTAGAAGCGGGAGCAGGCACGGGGGCCGGAGCAGCAGCGGCGATCGGCTTCGGGGCCGGGGTGACCGGCGGTGCGACCGGAGCGGGTACAGGCGTGGGAGCGGCGACGGGTGCAACGGCAGGAGCCGGCTTCGGAGCAATGGGAGTGGGAGTCGGGGCAGGCGCAGGCGGGACGACAGCGGCGGGCGTTGGGACGGGTGCGGGTGCCGGAGCAACAGCGGGAGTAATCGGCTTCGGCGCGATCGGGGCCGGAGCCGGCTTTGGGGCTGCGGGCGCCACTGGAGCAGGAGTGATCGGCGCGGGTGCCTGGCCGTTAGTATTGACGATCACCGTCACGGCCGGCGCCGCGGGGGCCGGAGCCGGAGCGGGCGTGGGCGTCACGACCACGGTCGGCGGAGGCGTTGTCACGGTCACGGTCGGAGCCGGAGCGGCGACGGGAGCGGCCACCGGTGTCGGGACGACGGTTGCCGCAACGGAGGTCGCGGGCACCGGAGCGGGCGCCGGTTTTGGGGTGACCGGAGCCGGAGTCGGCACGGGGGCAGGAGCCACAGCGGGGGCCGACGTGACCTTCGGAGTCGGCGCGGGCGCGGGTGCCGGAGCGGGAATCGGAGTGGGAGCGGGTGCAGGCTTCGGAGCGACGGGAACCGGCACGGGAGCGGGAGCAGGCACGGGGGCCGGAGCCGGCGAAGGCTTCTGGGGCGCGGGTGCCGGAGCGGCGGGCGTGATGACGGGAGCGACCGGCACGGGCGCAGCCGGAGTGATAACAGGAGCGGGATTGGTCGGCGTCAGCCAGGCGGGCATCGCCGGGCCGGTCGGGGCCGGATCGATGGGAGTCGGTGCGGGTGCCTTGGGAGTCGGTGCGGGAGCGGGTGCCTTCGGCTGGGGCGCGAGCGTTTCGCTCGGGGCGGCGGCCGGCGCCTTGGGCGCGGGAGCCGGAGCCGGGGTCGGGGCGGTGACGGCGGCGCCGTCCAAGCCCTTCTTCAACCAGCTCGGGGCGTTGGCCTCATCGATCACCAACTCGTCCTTCTTCTCGGTCTTTTCGATGGGCGCGCGGCGCGGCTCGGTGGTCACCACCAGGGCGGGTGGGGTGTCACTCTTCTTCTTGTCGTCCGTCGTGCCAGTGTCTGCAACGGTGCCGGACACGCGCAGTTTGTCATCGATGCGCGTCAGTTGTCCCTGCAGGCCGTCCCTGCCGCCCAAGCGGCCGAGCACGACCACCAGCACGGCACCGATGATGGCGAAGAGAATGAACACGATCAGTCCGATGATGGCGATGCGCACCCACGATCCGCCGGACGAAGTCGAGGTGGCGGGCGCGGACGAGACCGACGAAGCCGACTGGCTGCTGGCGGTGATGCTGCTTGTGGTGCCGGCGCCGACCGACGACGAGGAGTCGCTACCCGGGGGTGTGGCCTCCACGATCGTCACGCGCTCGGTGCGCTCGGAGACGGCGGTACCGCTATCCAAGTTGCGGATCGAGACGGTTACGTCGTACTGGCCGCTCTGCATGTACTGGTGCGAGGGCTGGCCCATTAGGCTCGTGGAACCGTCGCCAAAATCCCACTCTGTCAGGATCGGGTAGGGCGGGGGAGGCGCGCCGCGGAAGCCGAGCTCGAAGCGCACCAGGCCGGTGCCGTCGTCGAGAGCGATGATGTCGAGCGTGGGCGGGATGACGCCGGCGTCGACGGCGGCTTCGGGCGTGAGCACGGCGAGCGTCTCGGCCGGCACGCTGCCGGGGACTGCGAAGGTGAGGGCCTGCGCCGCGGTGGGCGCGAACCACAGCCGCAGCGGCACGCCGTCGGTGGCGAGCAAGGTGGAGCGCGTGTCGGGATCGTTCGCCTTCTCTCCGTCGCCGTCTGTGTCGGTCTTGGAATCCAGATCGATGACCGGGCGGTCGCTCGCCGAGGTGGCGCGCACCGTCAGCAGGCGATCGGCCGGGAAGACGAGGATGCCCTTGTCGTTGGGTGCGGGCGTGAAGCGCGGGCCTTGCAAGTCGGCGTCGGCCGGCGCGGTGCGTGCGGCGACCGTGATCGTAAAGTCCTGCGTCACGGCGGGCGTCAGGTCGAGCGTCTCGAGGCGGAGCGAGTAGGTGCCCGTCTGCACGAAGCGTGAGACGAAGCTGGGTTCGCGGCTGGCTCCCTTAAAGGCGCCGGCCTGCGTGAGCGACCAGGTGATGCGCGTCTGTCCCAGACCAACGGGCAGCAGTTCCAGGATGTCGCCCGCCTGCAGCGTGACGGTCGGCGCCTCGGCCGCGGCGGCGCGGGGCGTGGGCACAAGCAGGCCCAGCGTGAGGACGCAGAGAGCGAGGGCACGGCGGAAAGAGGCGGCGGTCATCATCAACCGGCGGCGGGGAGGGTGAGCACAAAGACGACGATCACGCGGGCGAAGAACACCACGAGCAATCCCGCGAGCGTGAAGTAGATGATCTTCTTGGCCTTCTCCTTGCTATCGTCGTTGCCGAAGCTGAGCACCAGGTAGAAGCCGGCCACCACCACCGTAATCACCGCCGCAAGCGCCAGGTACGAGACGGCCGCGTTCATCGTGGCGATGATCGGGCTGCGCACGTCGGCCTCGCCGGCAGTGGCGAAGAAGTCGACGATCAGCTGGGCGAAGTAGAGGACGAGCAGGCCCACGCAGGTGTAGATGATCGCCTTCTTGGCGCGCTCCTTCATCTCGTCGCTGCCAAAGCCGAGGATGAGCATGAAGCCCGCCGCGACCACCACCACCACGCCCGCGAGCGTGGCGTAGCTGACGGCGCGGTCGATGACGCTCTTGATGAAGTCCGGCAGGTTGCCCGTGGCCACGCCGACACCGGCCGCCTGCTGCATGCCGTCAAAGAGTCCGCCGCCGTTGTAGACGGCTGCGAGGCCGGTCTCGGGCAGGGCAGCGAAGACGACTACCGCAAGAGCGCAGGCCGCCAGGAAACGTGTGGGTGTCAAATGGATGTTGGGCATTTCCCTCTATGATACCACAGAATACCCAGTTTCCGCTAGTCCATGCGCCCCCTTTCTCCCTCCGTCGTCCTCCAAGGCACCGGATTGCCTGCCTTGCTCGTGGCGGAGCCTAAGAACGTGCGATACCTCTCCGGAGTGGAGGCCTCCTCGGCCGCACTCCTGCTGACGCCGCGGGGGGCCAACCTCTATCTGGATCCTCGTTATTTCGAGGCTGGTGAGGCCACGGTCCGTCCCGGTTTCACTGTGCAGCCCGTGGAGCGGCTCTGGGCTGACCTGAAGCGTTTCGAGCGCATCGGCTTTGAGTCCGAGCACGTCACCGTCGCCCGCCTGCAGCGCTGGAAGAAGCGTTGCCCCGGCGCCAAGTGGGTGCGCACGCGCGGCCTGATCGAGGAGCTCCGTCGCCAAAAAGACGATGACGAACTTGCCCGCCTCCGCCGCGCTGAGCGCATCACAAAGGAGCTCCTGCGTCGCGTGCCGGCCGTGCTCCGCAAGGGACTGACCGAGAAGGAGCTGGCCTGGAAGCTCGCCGTCTGGGCGCGCGACCTGGGTGCTGACGGATTGTCGTTCGATCCCATCGTCGCCTTCGGTTCGCACACCAGCCGCATGCATCACCACCCGACGACGCGCGTCCTCAAGAAGGGGCACATCGTGCAGGTGGATGTGGGCGCCGTGTACCGCGGCTACTGCGCCGACCTTTCCGAGATTTTCTTCACCGCCGATCCGACGGCCGCCCAGGCCAAGGCCTGCGACGCCGTCACGCTCGCGCTCGAGGCGGCCATCGCCCGCATGCGCCCGGGCGCTCGCACCGCCGCCATCGACGAGGCGGCGCGCAAGGTCCTGCGCCACGCCGGCATGGAAGAGGCCTTTGGCCACGCGCTCGGCCACGGCCTCGGCCTGGATGCGCACGAGGGCCCCGTCTTGGCGCCGGGCAAGTCGCAGCGGCTGCTGGCGCGGGAAGTGTTGGCGGTGGAACCGGGAGTCTATTTCCCGGGGCAGTTTGGGATTCGCAGAGAGAGGATGGTGTTCTTGGAGGATATTGAAGAAAAGTGAGTTGGCACTTTTGAGTGGTGCACTCATTCCTTTCTCTGAGTCAGTGCCAACCAACGGTCTGCCACCTTTTGCAGGCGCGCAAAAGGTGGCGCCAAAACGCTGGCGCGCCGAGCCCCTCTCCATGGTTCTGCTTAATTGTGACGCCCTCCCGAAGGTGGCTGTCTGACTTCGTGCCCCTTCACCCCCGGCCGGCGCGCACCCCTCCGTTCCAAAGACGCCACCGTGCGCCGGAGGCGAATAGCGAGGTACGTATCAGGCGTAGAGGAATGAGACCGGGAGCGGTGTCGCGCCTGGGGGGAGGAGATCGGCCCCGGTTTGCATGACGCGCTCTCGGTTAAACGCCTGAAAACAAGAGCGCGTCATGCAACCGACGAAGCCGGCCGGGCCTAATGGCCGGCAAGGAGGCACGGGGCCGAGGTGGAGGAGCGTTGGCGCGACGCGCTTTCTTGGGCACTTCTTTGTCGCGCACAAAGAAGTGCCATACCGGATGAATGGCAGAAGCTCTAAGAAGAGAATCTTTTGTGCCAAAGAAAGTGGATACCCGTTCATTGCCACTGACCCAAAAGAAAGGTTAACCCTCCTATACTTTCAGGGAAACGACTTTTTTGCTACAATGAGCGGAAAACATATGCACAAACACACACTCCATGCCCGCCTGGCAGCGCTGTCGCTGCTGACTGTCCTTGCCCCTTTGGCCCCTACGGCCGTGGCCGATGACCCAACTGTCGCTGCGGGCGTTGTCCGCGATTTCGTCGTCACGGCCTACTACTCGCCGTTGCCCGGCCAGTGCTGCTACGTGATGGGCAGTGAGTTCCTCGACAAGCGCATGAACGGGCAGGGGATCGCGGGCGCCGACGGCACCCCCGTCTATCCCGGCATGATCGCCGCGCCGTCGGTCTATCCTTTCGGCACCACTATCAAGCTCGACGGCATCGGCACGGTCGTGGTCCACGATCGCGGCGGCGCCATCAACGTGCTGGGCGGCGACGTGCATCGCCTCGACGTGTGGGTCGGCTCCGGCGAAGAGGGTCTCGCCCGTGCGCTCGCCTTCGGCAAGCAGACGGTCCGCGGCACCATTACCACCGTGGGTGGCGGAGGCAGCGCCGAACTCGACCTGTCGTCGCTCTCCGCCAAGCTCTCTGTCATCGAGCCGTACGACATCAGCCGCGGCCAGTTCCTCGGCCTCAAGCTGGAGAACGGCCAGACGAGCCTGAGTGTCCGCCGATTGCAAGACACGCTCGCGTCTCTCGGCTTCTTTGACCACGACGTGACGGGCAAGTTTGGCGCTGTTACCGCCGATGCCTTGGCCGCCTTCAACCGCGAGGCCGGCCTCACCGGCGAACCCAGCGACCGCCTGGGTGACCGCACCGCCGCCGTGCTCGATTCGTTGCTCCGCCGCGAGGAGCAAACGCTCGCCTTCGGCGCCATCAGCGCCGATTCCTCCGGCGACGATATCCTCGCCGCCAAGCGCATGCTGCGCTATCTCGGCCTCTTCCGCGGCCGCACGACCCCGGAGTACGACGACGCGCTCTTTAATGCCATCCTCGCTTTCCAGCAGTCCAAGGGACTCGTCGCCGACGCTTCGTCGCCCGGCGCCGGCCGCATCGGCCCCAAGACCCTGCCGCTGGTGCAGCGCGCCTGGAAGTTTTCGCTCTCGCGTCAGGAGGCCGACAAGCGGCTCCTAACACTCACCGTCCGCAACCGCCTCGCCGCCCGCGGCGAACTTCTCACCGATCCGCTGACCGTCGGCTCGCAAGGCGCCCAGGTTTCGCTGCTGCAGCGCATGCTTGCCGCTTCGGGCCTGCTGCCCGCCGAGAAAGTGACGGGCACCTACGGCGACCAGACCAAGGCCGCTGTCGCCGGCTTCCAGAAGGACCATGAGCTCGTGGGCGCTCTCGACGATCCGGCCGCCGGCCGCGTCGGCCCGGTGACGCTGAGCGTCATCCAGTCGCTGCAGCTCAAGGACGCCCTCGCCCGTGTGCGCGCCAACGGCATCGCCGCCCTCTGACGCCTTCTGGAAAGGTTGCCAATCGGGGTTGCCCGGCGGGCCGTCCTTTGCCAAGGTGTCCTAGATGCGATCACTCCTCAGCGCGTTCCTGGTCCTGACCGTCCTTGTCCCGTCCGCCGCCTCGGCTGCCGAACCGCTTTCGCGCCGCGACGGCTTCCTGATGCTCTGGTCGGCTATCAGCCGCCCGGCCGAGCCGTGGAAGAAAGACGCCTTCGCTGACGTGCCTTCGGGCGCCCCCGGCTACGCCGAGATCACGTTCGCGAACGGCCGCGGCTTGCTCGACGACACCGTCGACGGCGACAGCTTCCGACCCGACGATGACCTGATCGGCCGCGATGCCTATTTGTGGTTGGTGCGCACGCGCAACGCCGACCTGCCCGAGAACCTCACGCCCGACACGCTCGGTGAGATCCTCAAGCGCTACGGCCTGGAGCCCGATGCCGAGGAGCTGGCAGGCAACGTCACCTCCGAACAGCTGCTGAACGCCATGCGCGAGTTCGACGCCGCGCTAGCTTCCACCGTCGTGCTTTCTAGCAACTACGGTGAAGCCTTCCAGGGGAAGGGGACTGCCTTCGGCGAGATTTTCGACTGGCGCCTGCTGACAACAGCTCACCGCACGCTCCCGTACAACACGCTCATCCGCGTGACCAACACCGAGACGAACATGTCGGTGGTCGTGCGCGTGAACGACCGCGGCCCCTATGTGGAAGGACGCGGCCTCGACCTGAGCGTGGCCGCCTTCCAGGCGATCGCGCCCGGCGACAGCGGCGTCATCCCCGTCACCATCGAGCGCCTCGGCGATGCTTCCATGATCGGCCCGTGCACCAAAGAGCAGCGCTACGCGCGCCGCGTCGTGCCGGGCGTGGCCATCACGCCGGGTATTCCCAATGTCCTGCGCCTTGGCCAGGAGCTGCGCATCCAGAGCCGCAAGTGGTTCGTCGTCCGCTCGATCACGTACCCGGCCGGCGACACCGAGCGCTTCGAGGACTGGGTGGCTCCGGGTGAAGAGTTCACGCTCAAGCCGTCGGTCGCTGGCGACTACGTCTTCGAACTGGGCGGTCAGAACGGCCGCTCGCGCACGGTGACCATGGAGGTGGCCGACTGCTCAGAGCAACCGGGCGCCTAATCAGCGGCGGCGGATCTTGCGGCTGCTGAACGCGCGCTTCGAGACGCGCGGGCTCTGCACCGCCAGGCGCGATGCCTGGGTCTTTTGCTTGGCCGGCAACTGGTCGCAGCAGTGCTCGAGCCAATGGCTGATGGGATGGAAGACGGCGAGCAGGACGAGTGCGAGGACCGTCACGGCTGCGGCCACCGCGTACAGTCCGGCACCGCAGGTCATGCCGATGGCGGCCACCAGCCAGACCGAGGCGGCGGTGGTGAGGCCGTGCACGTGATCGCGGCCGTGGAGCACGGCGCCGGCGCCCAAGAAGCCCACGCCCGTCACAATCTGCGGGGCGATGCGCCACTCGTCAGGCTCGGCCACCACCGACAGGATGGTGAAGAGGCAGGCCGCCAGCGAAATCATCATGCAGGTGCGCAGTCCCGCTGCCGTGCCATTGAGCGAACGTTCGACGCCGATGAGGCCGCCGAGTACGACGGCGAAGAGCGCCTTTACGAAGGCGTCCATGAGGATGGGATCGTTGAAGAAGTTAGTGTCCATTTCCATCTATTGTACCACAAAATCAGGCTTAACGGTATGTGTTGAAATGGGAGGGCGCCGATGGCCGCATGGGCGGCAATCTGCTATAATAATGAGATTCTTTTCTATGCCTCTCAGCTCCCGGGAATTCTCCGACGCGCAGGTTGAGCAGGCCCTCCGGGCCCTCGCCTTCACCGCTTACCGCTCTGTATGACTTGCGATCTTCCCCACAATACAGCCTGCTGGCTGTCGAGCCCCAGATCCCGCGCGTTCCTATACCATAACGCCGCACCCGCCCTGTGATCTCCTTCCTCCGTTTCTTCGCCTGGCCGATCTTCTGGGGAGTCATCGCCGTGTTCACGACCGTCGTGAGCTCCGATTTTTGGCCGTGGCTCTGGACCTGGATCTGGGCCGATCCTTGGCGTCTGCTTCTGCCGGTCTCGTTCTACTACGGCAGTAAGTACGTGATGGCCACCATCCGTTGCAACTACGCCATCTGGCAGAGTAAGAACCTGGTGCAGATGAAGGTGCTGCTGCCGCGCAGTGACAGCAAGATCGACCAAGAGAAGCGCACCGAGAAGGACTTCAAGGAGAAGATCGCGATCATGGAGCAGCTCTACCGCGCGCTCTGGGAGGTTCGCAGCCTGACGTTCTGGCAGACGGTCCACTTCTGGTTCTTCCGTTACAACACCATCAGCTTCGAGATGTTGATGGAGAAGAACGAGCTCTCGTTCCACGTCCTTACCAAGCCAAACCTCGTCTCCATCGTCGAGAAGCAGATCACGGCGTTCTACTCCGATGCCGAGGTGATGCGCTCGCCCATCCCCGATATCTGGCCCAAGGGTTACAAGCTTGTGGGCTACCACATGGCCACGGCCAAGAAGTTCTACTTCCCCATCCGCTTCTATGAGCAGATGCAGGACGACCCGATCAACGACCTGAGCAACGTCTTGAGCAAGCTCGACGACGGCGAACTGGCGACCATCCAGGTGACGATCACGCCGAGCTTCTCCAACAAGTGGGGCAAGATCGCCGAGAAATTCGCCAGCGCCAAGTTCAAGGGCAAGACCGATCTTTGGATCGAGCACATCCCGATCTTCTCGCCCGTCATCAAGTTCCTCACCGGCGCCATCAGCATCGCCGGCCAAAGCTTTGCGCCCGGGGCCTCCAAGGGCGACTCGTTCGTGCGCATGATCCAGCCCGAGGAGGAGCTCTACAAGCGCATCGGCGAGAAGGCCGGCATGAGCCCCTTCCACGCCAGCATCCGCGTGATCGCCGCCGCCAAGACGTGGGAGCGCGCCATCGACATCACCAACAATCTCCAGGTCGCCTTTAACGTCTTCAAGGACCTCTACGGCAACTACTTCGTGAACCGCCGCATGTTCCTCGACTTCCTGCCGCTCAGCTGGAACGCGCCGCTCATCCACTGGGTCTGGAAGCACCGCCTCAATGATTTCTTCCCCTGGACCAAGTCGTGCATCCTCGTCGAGCGTGAGCTGGCGTCGCTCTTCCACTTCCCGGACAGCCGCTACAACAAGATCCCGGTCATCCAGTGGATCACGTACCGCGTGCTCCCACCGCCGCCTAACGTGCCCAAGGAGGGCATCTTACTCGGCCTCAACGACTACCGCGCGCAGAAGACCGAGATCCACTTCCTTGACACCGACCGCACCCGCCACCAGTACATCATCGGTAAGTCGGGTACGGGTAAGTCCGCGCTCTTGAACTTCCAGGCTCGCCAGGACGTGAAGGCCGGCTCGGGACTGTGTGTGGTCGACCCACACGGCGATCTCATCGAGGACATCCTCGCGCACGTCCCCAAGGAGCGCGCGAAGGACGTGATCCTCTTTGACCCCGCCGACATCGAGCGCCCGATGGGCCTCAACATGCTGGAAGCCAACACGCCCGAGGAGAAGGATCGCGCCTCGCTCGACGCGATGGAGATCTTCATCAAGATGTACGGCAACGAGATCTTCGGACCGCGCATCCAGCACTACTTCCGCAACGGCTGCCTCACGCTCATGGACGACGAGGAGGAAGGCGCCACGCTCATCGACGTGCCGCGCCTGTTCGTGGACGAGGAGTTCCAGCGCTACAAGGTGAGCAAGTGCAAGAACGTCGTCGTGCGCAGCTTCTGGGAACATGAAATCGCCAAGACCGGCGCCCGCGAAAAAGAGGAGATGATCCCGTACTTCTCGGCCAAGTTCGGACCGTTTATCACCAATACGACGATCCGCAACATCATCGGCCAGCCCAAGAGCGCCTTCAACGTCCGCCAGGTGATGGACGAGGGCAAGATCCTGCTCGTGAACCTCTCCAAGGGAAAGATCGGCGACGTGAACGCGCAGCTGCTCGGCCTCATCTTCGTGAACAAGGTGAACATGGCCGCCATGAGCCGCGCCGACGTGCCGCAGGCGCAGCGCAAGCGCTTCTACCTGTACGTGGATGAGTTCCAAAACTTCATCACCGACGCCTTCGCCTCCATCCTGTCCGAGGCCCGCAAGTACGAGCTCGGCCTGATCATGGCCCACCAGTACATCGGCCAGCTGACCGGCAAGACCGGCAGCTACGAGCAGGCCAACACCAAGATCCGCGACGCCGTCTTCGGTAACGTCGGTACCATCGTCAGCTTCAAGATCGGCGCCGAGGACGCCGAGTACATGGCCAAGGAATACGCGCCGGTGCTCAGCGAGCAGGACGTGATCGGCATCCCGAACTTCCATTGCTACTGCAAGCTGAACATCAACAACACCAGCAGCCGCCCGTTCAGCATGAAGACGATCTACGACGAGTCCGATCGCAACGAGAAGCTGGCCGAGCTCATCAAGGAATACAGCCGCACCAAGTACGGCCGCAAGAAGGAATTCGTGAACCAGGAGATCGAGGACCGCATCGGCATCGCCAAGTCGGCGCCGCCGCCCGCGCAGCCCCCGATGCCGCCGCTCTCGCTCTGATTATGGTAGAACTCGAAAATATACCAGCGCGCACGGAAACACTGGAGCCAAGGGTTCAAACCAGTAATCGACTGCAGGGAATCATGTCTCTGATCACTCGATCCGGTGAGCAGCCGCTCATGAAGTTCATACAGTGGCTTTTTCGCCGACGGAATGCCGGGGCCGCCCGACCGTCCAATACGGCTGCGCAAGAAGAGAGCAACTGGCAGGGGGGCATGAGTGAAGAGGAGTTTCGCCTGGCCGTGGAGCGGGCTGATGCGATGAGTCCCGAAGGCAGGCTTGAAGTGATGTCCCCCCAGCCGACGACGGTCGAACGGCGCAGCGAGATTATGCGGTCGATCGTCAGCGGCGGCGGCGCACAGCAGGTGGGCAGCCTCATTCGCGATAATCCCACGTTGCGCTCACTCGGCGGAGGCGGGCGCTTGGGCGGGGTTATCCAAGGCTTGGGAATGCTTGCCGAGGGCAATCAGACGTTCATTACTGGTTTGCGGCAGTATAATTCTTTGCTCAATGGAATGACGGCTGAGGCCATGCAGAGGTTGGAGCCCGAGGCGCTGCGAGGATTTATTTTTCTACGGCAGGTCTGCGCCGAGTCCGGAGTGACATTGCAGCCCTGTTCAAAATCGAAGGCTTTTAGCGCCGTCGTGAGTATTCAGCAGTTGTATGAAACCGCCGTCTCGGTTTCTCGTTCGAGATCCCCAAGCAATGGACCTCCCTCATACGAGCAGTGGCTGCGCACGGTTGTGACGAACGCTCGTGGCCAAGGAGCAACGGCTATCACCGTGGAGGATCTGATGAACTCCGCTCTAAAGGCGTCGCTGCCAACGGAGATTGCCCGGATCATTCTTTAACAAAAAGAAGCACCCCTCGCGAGGAGGGGTGCGGGTTCGGGGAGAGGGTTTGCTTTCGGCGGTCAGTACTTCGACGGGATCATGTCCATGACCGCCTGCAGGAGGTCTTCCGCCGGCTGGGAGTCGATTGAGCCGGTGTCGGCCTCCACCATGCCGTTTCGGAAGCGCACCGAGCGGCTGGCGCGGACGAGATCACAGTCGAGTTGGTGGCCGTGCGGAAATGAGACTTCGATCGAGTGGCCAGGGCGGGTGCAGGTGATCTTCGGGTAACCGGCCTTGATGGTCTGGCGGGCGTCCACGCGGATCTCGATGGTCCACCCCTGGTGCTCGTGGGTGGCGATCTGTTGGGAGCCCTGCATCGCACCACGCGCTTCGGCGTAACAGGTGGCGCGGTGGTGCAGATCGCTCAGTGTCGTTTCGAGTCTTCTGTTTCTGGCGTTGGGCGAGTTCAGTTTTTCTGCGAGTCCGGCCGGTTTCATGTGCTTTCGAGCCTCTAGTTCTGATACGGGTGAGGTCAACGTGCCTCTCCCGCAACAGCCCACGCGATGGGCTTCTGTAGAAGAGGCGGAGGTGGTGCCAAAGAACCGGGCGCGCCTAGGATACTTGACATAATGGAACAATCAATCTCTTTGGCCTGAATCGCTCTTGGCTTCTATAGGCCATCAAAAAGGCACTATTGACAGGAAATAGGGGAGGAGAATGATGCAGACATGCCGCCCGACCAATTCCTCAAAACCGAACGCCCTGCTGATGGCGATGGCCAGCTCGATGCACCGGAGGCGTCCGAAGGGAAGACCGTGTTCACCACTGGCGAGGTGGCCAAGATCTGCAAAGTCAGCCAGCAGACGATCATCCGCTGCTTCGACAACGGTTCTCTCAAGGGATTCAGAGTGCCCGGTTCCAGGCACCGACGCATCCCGCTCGAATACCTGAACGGCGGCGTTCCGTTCGCGGAAGAGTCGACGGGCGAGGGCGCGGAGTGATAGGCTCTCGGCATGCCGTCATTCTCGCAGATGAAAGACATGTATAAGCTCCAGAAGGAGGCGAAGAAGGTGAAGCAGGAGCTCAAGTCCATCCACGTTGAAGCCGAAGGGATCGGCGTCCACGTGGTCGTCTCGGCCGAGCAGGAAGTCGTGAGCGTGAAGCTCGATCCCGCTGTGCCGCACGACAAGCTTGAGCCCGCCTTGGTCGACGCCTTCAACCGTGCGCTCAAGAAGTCGCAGGTGGTGGCCACCGAATACATGAAGCCTGTGATGGAGAAGATGGGCCTTTCCACCGGCCAGGCCTGATGCCTATTGAGCGCAGGGCCTTCGCCGGCACCCGTCCGCGCCCCGCCCCGCGCCGCCGCTGGCCGCTGCTTGCTGCCCTGGCTCTCATCCTCGTAGGAGCGTGGTGGTGGTACGGCTTGGCTCTACAGCCCCTCGATCCCGCCAGCGACCGCCGCGAGCTCTTCGCTGTGGAACAGGGCGAG